>NZ_JAELTK010000125.1:0-12126 GCF_016428765.1 Delftia sp. ASV31 | reverse complement strand
GTTCCATATATGTGAAAAGTATCCAGCCGATATCCTAAAAATCTTTGAAATATTGGACAAGCCTCTACAGAATCCCATCCAGTCACCGATGCGACCGCTTGCCGCGGCGCGGCAGGTGACTTCCAACAAGAAGCCAAGACAGGAGACAAGACATGCAAGCATCCGCGTATTTCCCCCTGCGTCCCGCCAGCGCCTCGCTGCTGGCCGCGCTCGCCCTGGCCGGCTGCGGCGGCGGCTCGGCCGTGCTGCACGGGCCGGTCACCTCCATCGAGACCGCGCCCAAGAGCACGGCCTGCCCCGCCGAGATTCCTGCGGGCGTCAGCTGCTGGGCCGGGCAGGACTCCAAGGGCGCCTACTACCTGATCGCCAAGCCCGCGCAGTGGAACGGCACCCTGGTGCTGCACGCCCACGGCGGCCCGGACCTGGCCGCGCCCACCGCCGACCGTGCGGCCGAAGACCTGGTGCGCTGGTCCATCATGGTGCGCGCAGGCTACGCCTGGGCCGGCTCCACCTACCGCCAGGGTGGCGTGGAAGTGCGCGCCGCCGCCGAGGACACCGAGCGCCTGCGCGGCATCTTCCGCCAGCATGTGGCCAAGCCGCAGCGCACCATCCTGCACGGCCAGTCCTGGGGTGCGGGCGTGGCGGCCAAGGGCGCGGAAATGTTCAACGAGCAGACCGTGGGCGAGCGCCCCTACGACGGCGTGCTGCTGACCAGCGGGGTGCTGGGCGGCGGCACCCATGCCTATGACTTCCGCACCGACCTGCGCGTGGTCTACCAGTACCTGTGCGGCAACCACCCGCGCCCCAATGAGCCGCAGTACGCGCTCAACCTGGGCCTGCCCGCAGATGCCAAGATGCGCCAGGCCGACGTGGCCCTGCGCGTGAACGAATGCCTGGCGCTGGACAAGCCCGCCGCCCAGCGCACGGCCGCGCAGCAGGCGAAGATCGACACCATCACCAAGGTCATCAAGATCCCCGAAAGCGCCATCCAGTCGCACATGAACTGGGGCACCATGCACTTCCAGGACATCTCGGCCAAGCGCACGGGCGGCGCCAGCCCCTTCGGCAACGAGGGTGCGGTCTATGCCGGCTCGGCCGACGATGCCGCGCTCAATGCCGGCGTGCTGCGCTACCGCGCCGACCCTGCGGCCTACCGCAAGTTCGCCGATGACACCGACCCCGTGGGCAGGATTGGCGTGCCGGTCCTCTCGGCCAAGTGGATCAGCGACCCTACGGCCTTCGTGGAGCTGGATGCGCGGTTTCGTGCGGTGATGCAGCAGGGCGGCAGCGGGGACCGGCTGGTGCAGACCTTCACGCGGCAGGGGACGCACAGCTATATCAGCGATGCGACCTATCCCACCTTGATGACTGCGTTGATGCAGTGGGTGGAGGCGGGGGTGAAGCCGACTGCGGCGGGGATTGCTGCGGCCTGTTCTGCTAATGAGGCCAAGTTTGGGGTGGGGTGTAGTTTTGATGCGGCTTATGTGCCGGCTGCGTTGGGGGCTCGGGTGCCTGAGAGGGCGCGGCCCTCTTTGCAGTGAGCTGGTTTTTTCCCTGCAACGGGTTAGTTTTTGACCCTGCCGGGTGGTGGTTTTTCGAGGCCGGGTCTCGGCCCGGCAGCCGACCTACCTTCTTTTGCTTCGCCAAAAGAACGTAGGCCAAGAAAAGGCGACCCGGATGTCCGCGACCCCTTCGCTTCGCTGCGGGGCAACCTGCGTCGGGCCGCCTGCGGGGTTCGCCGCAGAACTCACTGCGCGCTCCGTTCAGACAACTGCGGCGAGTCAGTTGACGAAGCAGTCCTGTCCTTCGGCAGGACTGCAACCCCGCAGGCGGCCCGACGCAGGCGCTGACATACGGGGAGTTTGCTCGGGCCTTTGCTGCGCTCGGCCTGGGGTTTTTTTAGCGGGGCATGTTGGTTCTGGTGGCGGGGGCCAGTTGCGCCGCGAACTCGCGCGCGGCCGCACTGTAGCTGGCGCCTCGGCGCCACAGCAGGCCTGCCGTGCGGATGAGCTGGGGGGCGACCAGGTGGATGGCCACCATGTCCGTGGCCTGCTGGGCGGCGCGCTCGGGGACGATGGTGGCCATGTCGCCCCAGCGGCACAGCGCGATCAGCGATTCCACCGAGCCCATTTCCGCGCGCAGCAAGGGCGTGACGCCTGCGGTGCGCAGCCCGTCCTCGATCAGGCTGCGCGTGTAGAACGTGCGCGGCAGCAGGGCCAGGGGCACGCCGGCCAGCGACTTGACGGACAGCGTGCGGCGCCCGGCCAGCGGATGCGATGGGTTGACCAGCAGCATCATGCGTTCGTCGAACAGCGGCAGCGCGTCCAGCTCGGCGCGCTGGGGCGGGTGAAAGCTCACGCCCAGGTCCAGGCTGCCGTCCAGCAATCCCTGCTCCACGGGCGGGGCCAGCAGCTCGATCACCACCACGTTGACCTTGGGATAGGCGCGCATGAAAGCCGCCACGGCCGGGGCGACCAGGGTGTTGAGGAAGGTGGGAATCACGCCGATGGTCAGCGTGCCGGTCTGCAGCTCGCTGAGGTCGGCCAGCGCCATGCGCCCGGCCTCCACCTCATGCAGCGCACGCTCCGCATAGTTGCGGAACACCACGCCGGCCTGCGACAGCTTCAGCCCCCGGCCAATGCGCTCGAACAGCGCCATGCCCAGCTCCTCTTCCAGCTGGCGCAGCCCATGCGAGAGCGTGGACTGCGTGACATAGAGGTTTCTGGCCGATGTCGTCAGGTGCTCGGTCTTGGCGATATCGACAAAGTAGCGCAGCTGGCGCAGTTCCATGGGTGAAGGCAAGGGGGTGTTCGGCGGGCCAGTTTCTCACAGAGATACGGGCACGCCGCACAGTTCACTCGCCGTCGTCCTGGTCCACGAACTCCACCAGCTCCGGCAGCATCTCCAGCTGCTGGATGGCATCCTTGAGCCGCAGGCCAAAGCGTGATTCCGGCCGCCCGAAGGCGCCCTGCGCCAGCCGCAGCGCCGCCGTTGCCTTGATCCACTCCACCTCGAAGGCATAGCGGTCCGCGTGCTGCTGGACACTCATGCGCTTGATGTGCTCCAGCGCCAGCTCCACGGCGCAGTCCACATCGACTTCGCTGTCGTCCCTGTCGGGATCGTCGACCATCAGTTCGATCAACTGCTGCAGCGTGCTGTGCACCAGGCCCAGCGAGGCGTGCATGGCCTGCCGCCAGGTGGGAAGAAAAGGTGGTTGGGGAGAGGTCGCCTGTGCGGCGGTGAGAGGGTGCATGTCTTGGTTCCTGTATGAATCAAGAGAACCACACGCCACCGTACGACGGGCAACGGGTGGACGGGATGTTCGTAACACGTATACAGACGTGCGGCCATCCTTGCGGGTAAGCCCATCCCGTCCAAAACCGTTGGAGACGGACGCGCGATGACGCATCTGCCCCAGGAATCTGGACATGACAAAGCCCCCTTCAAGGTGGGGGCCGCACCTCTGTATTGGTGTTACGACACACCAAGCCTTTCGGCCTGCCGCAAGTTTAACGGCTGCGTATCAAGAAACCAGGCCGAGCGCAGCGAAGGCCCGAGCAAACTCCCCGTATGTCAGCGCCTGCGTCGGGCCGCCTGCGGGGTTGCAGTCCTGCCGAAGGACAGGACTGCCTCGTCAACTGACTCGCCGCAGTTGTCTGAACGGAGCGCGCAGCGTGCAGTGAGTTCTGCGGCGAACCCCGCAGGTGGCCCGACGCAGGTTGCCCGCAGCGAAGCGGAGGGTCGCGGACATTCGGGTCGTCTTTCTTTTGCCTCCTTTTCTTTGACGAATCAAAGAAAAGGAGGTCGGCCGCCGGGCCGAAACCCGGCCTCGAAAAACAACCCCCCGGCAGGGACAAAAAACAGCACCTGACCAAGACCAGACCAGACCAGAACAGACCAGCTGTCACACCCCTGTAAACCCCCACCAACAAACTCCCCCCCTTCACCACCCCCACAAAAACCACATGCCGCTGAGCAAACTCCCCACATTGCAATCCCTGCTCCTGTCCCGCCGCCTGGCGCTGAGCGTCCTGGCCAGCGCCGCGCTGGTGGCCGCCTGCGGTGGCAGCGACAGCAACGACAGCACGACGCCCCCGGTGGCCAGCCAGCCCGCGACGGCCACGCTGGCCGTGCTGGAGACCACGGATCTGCACTTCAATGTGCGCAGCTATGACTATTTCAAGCTGGCCGAGGATGCCTCCTACGGCTTCGAGCGCATGGCCACGCTGGTGCGTGCGGCGCGCAAGGAGTTTGCCAATACGCTGCTGGTGGACAACGGCGACACCATTCAGGGCACGGCCCTGGCCGATTACGAGGCCGAGGTGGCCAAGATCCCCTGCACGCAGCAGCTGTCCATGTACAAGGCCATGGGCGCGCTGGGCTTTGATGCGGGCACGCTGGGCAACCATGAGTTCAACTACGGCCTGCCCTTCCTGAACCAGGTGCTGGGTGGCGGCCTGGACGTGGACGGCGTGGACAAGGCGCTCAAGTGCGCGGGCAACGGCTTTCCCATGGCGCTGTCGAATGTCTACAGCAGCAAGACCAAGCAGCCGCTGGTGCAGCCCTACGTGATTCTGGAACGCAAGATCGCGGCCAAGGACAAGGATGGCAAGGCGGTGGAGCTGCCCATCAAGATCGGCGTGATCGGCTTCACCACGCCGGGCATCATGAACTGGGACAAGCGCTATCTGGAGGGCAAGCTCTACACCGAAGGCGCCGTGGAGTCCGCCCAGAAGTACCTGCCCGAGATGCGCGCCAAGGGCGCCGATGTGGTGGTGGCCATGCTGCACGGCGGCCTGGATGGCGCGGCCTACTCGCCGACGATGGAGAACCCCGGCCTGCACCTGAGCAAGGTGGCCGGCATCGACGCCATGGTCATGGGCCACCAGCACAGCGTGTTCCCCGATACGGCGGCCACGCCGGCGTTCACGCAGGCGGGCGTGGACAACAAGGCGGGCACCATCAACGGCGTGCAGTCGGTGATGGCCAGTTCCTGGGGCAAGGCGCTGGGCGTGATCCAGCTGGCGCTCAAGTGGGACGGCAAGCAGTGGAGCGTGGACAAGAGCGCGGGCAAGAGCGAGCTGCGCAATATCCAGACCGGCAAGGACGCCGCAGGCAAGGCCACCTACGTGGCCGTGGACCCGACGGTGGCGCCGCTGATCGAGAGCCAGCACCAGGCCGCCATCCAGTACGTGAAGACGCCCATTGGCAGCACGGACTTCCGCATGAGCACGCTGTTCGCCGATGTGGGCGACCCGGGCGCCATCCAGATCGTCAACCAGGCGCAGCGCGACTATGTGGCCGACTATGTGAAGGCCAGCCTGCCGCAGTACGCGCAGCTGCCCGTGCTGTCGGTGAGCGCGCCGTTCAAGTCGGGCTTCCAGGGCGGCGCCGACTACACCGACGTGGCCGTGGGCCCGCTGGCCATCTACAACGCGGCTGACCTGTACCTGTACCCCAACACCGTGTATGCGGTGAAGGTGAATGGCGCCGACATCAAGGACTGGCTGGAGGCCGCTGCCAAGCGCTTCAACCAGATCGACCCGGCCAAGACGGGTGAGCAGCAGCTGATCAGCACCTTCCCGGGCTACAACTTCGACATGTTCACCACGGCCGATGTGCAGTACGAGATCGACGTGACCCAGCCCGTGGGCAGCCGCATCAGGAACCTGCAGTACCTGGGCAAGGCCATCGACCCGGCGCAGGAGTTCGTGATCGCCACGAACAACTACCGCGCCACCAGCGGCAAGAGCTTCATCGCCAAGCTCGACGGCTCCAGCGCCATCTGGGCCTCGCCGGACGCCAACCGCGACGTGGTGATCGGCTACGTGCGCAAGAAGGGCAGCATCACGCGCGCTGCCAATGGCGCGGCCAAGAGCTGGCGCTTCACCAAGGTGACCACCTCGGCCAACGTGGTGTTCAGCTCCGGCGCCAACGCGCTGCCGGTGGCGCAGGCGGCGGGCCTGGCCAACATCTCGCTGGTGGCGGCCGATGACGGCTCGGGCAAGGGCACGTCCAAGTACCGCCTGGATCTGTCGAAGTAAGTTCCGGCAGGCAAGCAACAAAAAAGCCCCGTGCATCTGGCACGGGGCTTTTTTGCTTGTGCCGAACGGGCTTCAGCGCGCAGGAGGCATCTCGAACACCAGGCAGGTGGTGGTGGCGTGGGCGTAGAGCGTGCCATCGGGGCCGACCAGGCGCGCCTCGGCCGTGGCCAGCTGGCGGCCGCAGTGCAGCACGCGGCCTTCGGCGCGCACGCGCGGCACGCGCGGGGTCAGGGCCTTGACCAGGTTCACCCCCAGCTCGGCCGTGGTGTAGCCCCGGCCCGGCGGCATGCAGGTGTGGACGGCGCAGCCCAGCGCCGAGTCCAGCAAGGTGGCGAACCAGCCGCCGTGCACCGTGCCCATGGGGTTGAGGTGGTTGGCGCCGGGGCGGCCCTGGAAGACGGCGTTGCCTTCGCCCACGGAAATCAGCATGAAGTCCAGCGTGCGTGCAATGGGCGGGTAGGGCAGTTCGCCGCGCAGCATGGCCTGCATCAGCTCCAGCCCGCTGCGGCCTGCGACCTGGTCGGGGCGCGATACGCCTGCGCCGGGGCCGGCGTCCAGCCGGAGGGTGACCGCCTGTTCCTCGTCCAGCCAGGCTTGCAGGGCAGGGGAGATGGCACCGGTGGTGGCGCTGGAGGTGAGGCTGTGGGCGGCCTGCTCCGGGGAGTGGGTGCGGGTGTCCATGGAATGTCTCTCTTTCATTGGGAAAAGTGCGGGCGCCAGGCTGTCTGGGATGGCGGTGTGGATATTATTGTATCTACAACAGTTGTATATGCAATAATCTGCGCCATGCCAGTGAATCCAGACATCCTCGGCGTGCCCCAGGGCTGCACCAACCACCGCGTGCGCCAGCTCATGCGCAGCGTGGGCCAGGTGTATGACGCCCATCTGAACGAGACGGGGCTGCGCATCACGCAGTACTCGCTGCTCAGCCACGTGCTGGCCGCCGGTCCGGTGCGGCCCTCGGACCTGGCGCGGCGCATGCGCATGGACGCCTCGACGCTGACGCGCAACCTCAAGCCGCTGATCGACGCCGGCTGGGTGCGCATGGGCCAGGGCGAGGACCAGCGCAGCCGCCTGGTGCACATCACCGACGCGGGCCAGGCCAAGCGCGAAGTGGCCAAGCAAAGCTGGAAGACCGCACAGAACGAGCTCAACGCCCGCGTGGGCCTGGAGCGCGTGGCGGCCCTGCATGCGCTGATCGATGAATGCCTGGTGCTGCTCGATGGCGGCAATGGCGATGGCAACGCTGCAGACGGCCCGCAGGCGTAGGCCCTACCGAATTCCCAACCCCCGAAGAGACTCCCATGCTCTCCAACTCCACGGCGCGCTGGCTGCAGCGGCGCGGCATCCACTACGGCTGGCTGGTCGCGGCCATCACTTTCCTCACCATGCTGACCATGTCGGCGGCGCTGGGCCTGCCGGGCGCCATGCTGCAGCCGCTGTCGCGCGAGTTCGGCTGGAGTACGGAGCAGATTTCGAGCAGCCTAGCGCTGCGCTTTGCGCTGTTCGGCCTGCTGGGGCCGTTTGCGGCCGTGATGATGGAGCGCTTCGGCCTGCGTGCCGTGATGTGCATGGGCCTGGCCCTGGTGGGTGGCGCCATGGCGATGGTGACGCGGGCCACGCAGCTGTGGCATCTGTTTTTGCTGTGGAGCCTGCTGCTGGGCATGGGCACGGGCCTGACGGCGCTGGTGCTGGGCGCCGTGGTGGCCAACCGCTGGTTTGCGGCGCGGCGCGGCCTGGTCATCGGCGTGCTCACGGCCAGTGCGGCCACGGGGCAACTGGCCTTCCTGCCGCTGGCCGCCTGGATGATCGAGCACTGGGGCTGGCGCTCGGCCACGGTGCCGGTGTTCGTGGCCAGTGCCCTGATCGCGGTGCTGGCCCTGCTGTTCGTGCGGGACCGGCCTTCGGACCTGGGCCTGGCGCCCTTTGGCGGCGATGCCTCGGCCCCGCCGCCACCGGCCATGGCCATGAACTTCGGCACGCCCTTCAAGGTGCTGGCCGAGGCCGCGCGCAACCGCACCTTCTGGCTGCTGGCGGGCACCTTCTTCATCTGCGGCCTGTCCACCAACGGCCTGGTGCAGACGCACTTCATCTCGCTGTGCGGCGACAACGGCATGGGCGCGGTGCCCGCCGCGTCGGTGCTGGCCATGATGGGGGCCTTCGACTTCGTGGGCACCGTGCTGTCGGGCTGGCTGTCGGACCGCTACGACAACCGCAAGCTGCTGTTCTGGTACTACGGGCTGCGCGGCCTGTCGCTGTTCTGGCTGCCGCATTCGGAGTTCACCTTCTACGGCCTGGGCCTGTTCGCCATGTTCTACGGGCTGGACTGGATCGCCACGGTGCCGCCCACGGTCAAGCTCACGGCCCAGCATTTCGGGCCGCAGAAGGTGGGGCTGGTGTTCGGCTGGATCTTCGCGGCCCACCAGCTGGGCGCGGCCACCGCTGCCTGGGGCGCGGGCCTGACTCGCACGTTGCTGCTGACCTATACGCCCGCGCTGTATGCGGCCGGCCTGGCCTGCCTGGTGGCGGCGGTGATGGCGCTGGTGATAGGGCGGGCGCGCAAGGCGGCGGCGGTGGCCGCGGCCTGAAGACCCTGCGCGTCGTCAGTACAGCTGGCGCCTGCCCGGCTGCAGCAGGACGACCAGGGCGCCCGCGCCACCTTCGGCCGGGCGGGCCTGCACAAAGGCCAGCACTTCCTTTTTCTGCACCAGCCAGCGCAGTACGCGGCCCTTGAGCACGGGGGTCTTGCCGGGCGAGCCCAGGCCCTTGCCGTGCACCACGCGCACGCAGCGTATGCCGGTGCGGTGCGACAGGCGGATGAACTGGCCCAGCGCCTCGCGCGCCTCGTCCACGCGCAGGCCGTGCAGGTCCAGCTGGCGCTGGATGCTCCACTGGCCGGCGCGCAGCTTGTGCGTCACGTCCAGGCCGATGCCGGGGCGCCGGAAGCTGAGCTGGTCGTCGGTGTCCAGCAGGGTGCTGACGTCGAACTCGTCGCTCATGGCCTCCTGCAGCACGCGCTGCTCGTCCAGCTCCAGCTGCAGGGGCAGCGGCTCGGGGGGCTCGGGGGCATGGAGGTGGCGGGCGTGCGCGGACTTGAGCGCATGCACCGGGCCCACGGTGTTCTCGAACAGCTTTTGCTCGGCCAGGAGGCGGCGCGCCGCCTCGGCGCGCTGCTGCTGGAGCAGGGCCTCTTGGGCGGCGGCTTCGGCCAGTGCGCGGCGCACTGGCGCGAGGTCCTGCAGGCTGGTGGCTTTCAAAGTCATGGTGACGCCGGTTGTACCGCAATTTCGGCACCCCGGCGGCCATGGCGGGCCCAGCCGGGAGCCGGGGTCCTACAGCATCCCCTGGCCCGCCATGGACAGCGAGGCACCGGGCGCCACGATCACATGGTCCAGCACCTGGATGTCCACCAGGCCCAGGGCGGCCTGCAGGCTCTGCGTGACGGCCTTGTCGGCGGCGCTGGCCTGGACCTGTCCGCTGGGATGGTTGTGGGCCAGGATGACGGCGCCCGCATGGTGGTGCAGGGCGCGCAGCACCACTTCCCGGGGGTAGACGCTGGTGCGCGTGAGCGTGCCGCGGAACATCTCCTCCAGCGCGATCAGCCGGTGCTGGCTGTCCAGGAAGAGCACGGCGAACACCTCATGCTGGCGCGCCGCCAGGTGCAGCTGCAGGTAGCGCGCCACGGCCTCAGGCGAGGCCAGGGCCGGGCGCTCGCGCAGTTGCTCGGCCATGGCGCGGCGCGCCAGTTCGAGCACGGCCAGGAGTTGCGCGCACTTGGAAGGCCCCAGCCCCTTGATGGCCTTCAGGTCCGCGTGCCCGGCCTGCAGCAGCCCGGACAGGCCGGCCCGGCCGGGCAGCTGCAGCAGTTCCTGGGCCAGCTGCAGCACGCCCTTGCCGGCCATGCCGGTGCGCAGCACGATGGCCAGCAGTTCGATATCGGAAAGCGCCGAGGGGCCGTGTGCCGCGAGCTTTTCGCGCGGCTGGGCCTGGGCGGGCAGGTCTTTGAGAGCCATGGTTCAGCCAGGTGGGGGCGCCGCAGGGACACCGTTGCACGGGGCGTGGGGGCATGGATGTTTTTCTACAATACGGGCCAGTTTATCGGGACTTCCATGACCTCTAGCGCTTCTTCCTCGGCCCTCCCCACGGTCCAGACCGGCTCGTTCCTCACGCTGCACTACCGCCTGTCCGGGCCTGCAGGCGATGTGATCAACACCTTCAACGACAAGCCCGCCACGCTGTCCCTGGGCGCGGGCGAGCTGTCGCCCGCCGTCGAGCAGCGCCTGCTGGGCCTGGCCGAAGGCACGCGCACCACGTTCGAGATGCCGGCCGGCGAAGCCTTTGGCGAGCGCAACGGCGACATGATGCAGTGGGTGGCGCGCAAGCTGATGAACGAGCTGGGCGACCCGCACGAGCAGTACGCGCCCGGCGACGTGGTGCAGTTCCCCACGCCCGACGGCCTGGGCAGCTACGCGGGTGCCGTGGTGCAGGTGCGCGAGGACGGCGCCGTGCTGTTCGACTTCAACCACCCGCTGGCGGGCCAGCCGGTGACGTTCGAAGTGCAGATCATCGGGGTGCTCTGAGGTGCTGGATTCGACCTCGCCCCAGGAAATCCTGCTGGCCGAGCCCCGGGGCTTCTGTGCCGGCGTGGACCGCGCCATCGAGATCGTGGAGCGTGCGCTGGCCAAGTTCGGCGCGCCCATCTACGTGCGCCACGAGATCGTGCACAACACCTTCGTGGTCAACGATCTCAAGGCCAAGGGAGCGATCTTCATCGAGGAGCTGGACGACGTGCCGCCCGGCTCCACCCTGGTGTTCAGCGCCCACGGCGTGAGCCGGGCGGTGCAGGAAGAGGCGCGGCGGCGCGGTTTCTCCATCTTCGACGCCACCTGCCCGCTGGTGACCAAGGTGCATGTGGAAGTGGCCAAGCTCGCCAAGGAAGGCTACGAGTTCCTGATGATCGGCCACAAGGGGCATCCCGAGGTCGAGGGCACCATGGGCCAGCTGTCCGAGGGCATCCACCTGGTCGAGGACGAGGCCGATGTGGCCCGTGTCACCCCCCGCCAGACCGAGAAGCTGGCCGTGGTCACGCAGACCACGCTGTCGGTGGACGATGCCGCCGGCATCACGGCGGCCATCCGCGCCCGCTTTCCGCAGGTGCGCGAGCCCAAGCAGCAGGACATCTGCTATGCCACGCAAAACCGCCAGGACGCCGTCAAGGTGCTGGCGCCGCAGGTGGATGTGCTCATCGTCGTGGGCAGCCCCACCAGCTCCAACAGCAACCGCCTGCGCGAGCTGGCCGCGCGCCTGGGAACGCCCGCCTACATGGTGGACAACGCGGGCGAGCTGTGCGAGGAATGGTTTGCCAATGCCGGGCGCGTGGGCCTGACGGCCGGGGCCTCCGCCCCCGAGGTGTTGGTGGAAGAGGTCATCCAGCGCCTGCGCCAGCTGGGCGCGCTGTCGGTGCGCAAGATGGATGGCATCGAGGAGACCGTGAAGTTCCCGCTGCCCAAGGGCCTGAAGATCGACGCGGCTACGGGCCTGGAGATCTCCGTGGGCAAGCAGCCCGAGACGGGCGGCTGAACCGCAGGCGCAGCGGACATTGGCCAAAAAGCAAACGGGCGCCTGGCGCCCGTTTTGCATGGTGGGGCCGAAAGCCTCAGCTCCACAGATCCAGCGGAGGATCGGAGGCCACGGCGCGCAGGATGTCGGTGCGGCTGATGAAGCCGGCCAGCAGGCCCTGCTCATCGGTCACGGGCAGGCCGGGCAGGCCGGTCTCCAGCAGCACGCCGGCCACGCGGCGCAGGTCGGTGGTGGTGGCCACCGTGGGAATGGGGGAGATCATGACCTCGTTCACGGGCCGGCGCGCCAGGGCAATGGCGTCCTTGATCGCACCGGGCTCGGGCAGCAGGTCCAGCGGCGCCATGTCGGCACGCAGCAGCAGCCCGACCACGCGGCCACCGGCATCCAGCACGGGCGCCTGGGCCACGCCGTGCTCGGCCAGCACGCGCCAGGCGTCGTTGACACCGGCCTCGGGCGATACCGTCACGGCCTCGTGGCTCATCACGTCGGCCACGGTCTGCAG
>NZ_JAELTK010000124.1:0-13098 GCF_016428765.1 Delftia sp. ASV31 | reverse complement strand
GGCCCATCGCTACGGCCTCCTCGCCACCAATGCGGCGCCCCGTGTAGAGCAGCGTTGCGGCCCGCTGAGCGCCGATCAGGCGGGGAAGCGTCAGGCTGAGTCCGAAGCCGGGATGAAAGCCCAGGCGATTGAAGTTGGCGCTGAAGCGTGCCTGCGGGCAGGTGATGCGGAAATCCGCCACCAGGGCCAGGCCGAGCCCGGCGCCTACCGCAGCCCCTTCCACCGCGGCCACCAACGGTTTGCGGTTGTGGAACAGTCGCATCGCCTGTTCGTAGAAAAGGGCCGGATCGATCTGCCTGCCGCTGTCGCTGACGCCATCGCCGAAGTCCGCTCCCGCACAGAAGGCATTGGCTGCGGACGAAAGAACCACGGCGCGGCATGCCGTGTCTTCGTCCAGTTGGAGCAGGGCGTCGGCCAGCCTGCGCATGACCGGGGGATCGACGTGGTTGTAAGGCGGTCTGGACAGGACGATGTGGGCGACGTGCCCATGGCGGCTGACCTGGATTTCGTGGCTCGTGCTCATTCAAGGCTCTCTTTGCTCGTCGCGCAGGCGAGGGGTTGGCATGCGACGGGATGCATCGCGCTGTGATCTCGTGCCATGAAGTGTTCAGGGAACCGTTTTGCGTGTCTATGATGCAATTTCGGACAACGAAATTGCTTGAGATGAATCCATCCTCGCCATCGACACGCAGAGTCACGAAGGACACAGGGCACTTCACCCGCTCCACGCAGGGCAGTCGCTCGCTGGAAAGAGGCCTGCTGCTGCTGCGCGAGTTCAGACTCGGCGCATCCAGCCTCACGAATGCGGATCTGGCCCGCAGGAGCGGCCTGCCGCGGCCCACGGTCAGCCGCCTGACGAGATCACTGGTCGATGGCGGCTTTCTGTCCTACGACGTGGAGCAGGGGGCCTATCAACTGGCTCCCGTGGTGCTCAGCCTGGCGGATGCGTTCCGCTTCGCGCATCAGGCCACGGAAGTGGCGGGCCCCTTCATGCGGGAGGTGGCGCAGGAATACCGGGTCAATGTGGGGCTCGCCGTGGCCGACCAGACGGAAATGGTCTACCTCATTGCGCTCAGGCACAGCCCGGACAGCACCTCCAGGTTGCGGCGGGTCACCACAGGCACGCGTATCCCCATGCACAGGACCGCGACTGGCCTGGCGTATCTGGCGGCGTTGCCGCCGGATGCGCTGCGATCCATCCTGGACATGGTCGTGCGTAGCGCAGGAGCCCGCGCCGGAGCCCGTGCCGCAACGTATCACCAGGAATTGATGGACACGGTCGCGCGCGTGAAGCGCCAGGGCTACGGTACGGCGGCCTACATGCCCGGCAATCAGGCGGTAGGACGTGCCCTGGTCGGCCCGGACCGCCAGCTCTATGTCACGAACATCAGCTTTGAAGCCCAGGCGCCGACATCCGCGGCCGAGATCAGGCAATACGCCAAGGTGCTCAAGGAGATGAATGAGGCCATCCAGACGGCCTGGCGGGCCTAGCTGGCCTGGTGGACCTGGCCGTGGCTGTCGCGCGTGAAGCGTTTGAGAAGGGGCCTTGGATATATCTACGGTATTTCGTAGGTATCAACGATTTTCATTCGGGAAAACAATGGGGAATGAGATTTTTCTTTCGGAAAGATCTCAATACGTCCCGTGTATCAAGGAATCCATGCATTGCATGTCTACGATATCTTGAAGTAATTTACGACTCGTCGTGATTTTTTCGAGAATTGGAGGCAGCATGTGTAGAGCTCTGCGGAATCCGCGTACCCCGAAATGCTTCAGGCGGCGGAGAGGTCTGGACGCGTTCACCCCATGGGTTGCGCGATGCACGGCCGGGCGTCTTCACGAGGCTTGGAGGCTCCACCTGGGGCCTTGGCGCCGGTGCATGGAGCACCTGCCGCCACGCGCAGAGCCACCGTATCTGCAGAGCAAGGAGACATGACCATGATCAACCGTCGCAGTTTTTCGGCGTCCATGGGTGCCCTGGCGCTTTCGCCCCCGGTGTTTGCGCAGGGCAGCTACCCGCAGCGCCCCATTACCCTGGTCGTTCCCTTCTCAGCAGGGAGCGTGGTGGACGTGCAGGCGCGCCTGGTTGCGAAGGCGTTGAGTGAGAACCTGGGCCAGCCCTTCGTGATCGAGAATCGGGTGGGAGTGAGCGGCTCCATCGGTGCCGAGTTCGTGGCGCGCGCGGCGCCTGACGGCTACACGCTCCTGGTCGGTACCCAGGGCACGCAAGGAACCAATAGCACTCTTTTCAAGAACATCCGCTATGACCCGGTCAAGGACTTCGTCGCCATCCATGGACTGACGGGGAACGCCAACGTGCTGGTTTCCCACCCGGGCCGGAAGTGGAAAACCGTCGCCGAAGTCATTGAGCTCGGCAGGCAGCAGCCAGGCAAGCTCAACTTCGGCTACGGTGGAAATGGCACGTCTGCCCACCTGTGCCTGGAGTTGCTCCAGACCCAGACCGGTGCGCGCTTCAACCAGGTGCCCTACAAGGCCAGCACCGCGGCCCTGGTCGATCTGATCGCGGGAAATCTGGACCTGCTGTTCGACTATGTCCAGACATCGAGGGCCCACATCCGCGATGGAAAGATCGCTGCGCTGGCGGTGACCAGCACCAGCCGCCTGGCCGTGCTGCCTGACGTGCCGACCATGGCCGAGGCCGGGATTCCGAGCGTGGTGGCCATGAACTGGGGCGGTGTCTTTGCGCCCGCACACACGCCAGCGCCCATCGTCCAGCGCTTGTCAGATGCCGTGGGCCATGCGTTGAATTCGCCCGAGGTCACCGCCTCTCTGGAGGCTGTGTCCAGCGTAAAGATGGGGATGCCGCACGAAGTGTTCCAGCCCTTCGTGGCGACCGAAGCCGCCAAATGGGCCGAGGTGATACGCAAATCCGGGGCGAGCCTTTGATGGGGGCCTGCAGGGGCTGCCTCATGAACAACTTCCGCCGCTTCCACCACTTCCGCCACTTCCGCCACTTCCGCCACTTCCACCAGGAGCCATCGCAATGACAGTCGCCCCCACTCAGGACCTCGCGGCCCTGCACAGCCAGATCCAGGCCATTGCGCAACGTATCGAGCGGCTGGACAGCATCGAGGCCATCCGCGCGCTGCGTGCCCGCTACCACGAGCTCGTGAACGAGGATGCAGGAGACCGCCTGTACGAACTGTTTGCACCGGACGCCGTGGTGGCCTATGGAGGGCGGGCCGAGGTGCGGGGCCAGGACCGCATTCGCGCCTTCTTTGCCTCGTTCCCGATCCAGGCGGCCCGGCAGTTCATTCACAGCCATGTCGTTCAGGTGCAGGGGGACCGTGGCACGGGATCCAGTTATCTGGATGGGCGGCCTGTGCGGGACGGCAAGAGTTTTTACGTGGTGGGGCGTTTCGACGACGAGTACATCCGGGTCGATGGCCAATGGCTGTTCCAGCGTGTCACCTTGAGCGTGCACTACATGATCGAGGCCTCCGAGCGCTGGGACCACCTCATCCCTCTTCAGGGGGCTCATTGATGCGCAGCGCCGAATCGCCGAGCCGCATGAAATCAAGGGGCTGGCGCTGCTGCTGGCGTCGCCGGCATCGAGCTACATGACGGGGGCCATCATTCCTGTCGATGGGGGCACCAGTGCGCGTTAGGCCGGACGCACTAGACCGGACGCATTAGGCCGGACTCATTCTTCTCTGCCTTTTTTCCAGCATCTGCCAACAGACCGGGGTACACCATGATCATCGTGACAGGCCATGTCATCGCTCGCAAGGACACGGAGGCCGCGGTGCAGCGGCTGGCTTTGGAACACGTTCTGCGCTCCCGCTCGGAGCCGGGTTGCGTGTCCCACGAAGTGAGCCGTGATGTGCAGCAGCCGCTGCGCTTCGTCTTTGTGGAGCGCTGGAGCGATATGGCTGCGCTGCAGGCCCACTTTCACCTGCAGGCTTCGCGGGATTTTGCGCAGTCCATGGCCGAGCTCAGTGAGGAGAGCCCGCACATCGCCATCTACCAGGCGGAGGCCATCCGCGCGCGCTGAGGACGGCCGCCGGGAGTGACGCCTGACCGCCAAGCGCCGCGCCGCAGCGGGCGCGGCGGGGCAAGACGGTCAGCGTCATCTTCAAACCATCGTGAATCCTCCGGAGACACCAATGGTTTGACCGGTGATGAACAGTGCGCGCTCGGAGGCCAGAAAGGCCACCACGCCCGAGATGTCGTCCGGGCGCGAGAGTCTGCCAACGCCCTTGGAGATGGGGTACAGGTTCACCATCTTTGCCAGCAGTTCGTTGTTCTGCACGGTGGCGTCGATATGCAGCGGTCCGTCCTTGATGCCTTCGTGCGACACGGCGCCCAACGCGATGGCGTTGACCGTGATCGAATGGCGGCCATGCTCCCGCGCCAATGCCTTGCCGAAGCCGGCGATGGCCGCCTTTGCGCCGGAATAGACGGCCATGTTGGCTTCGCCGATGCGGCCGGCCTCCGAGATGATGTTGACGATGCGCCCGCCCTTCCTGGCAACCATGCCGGGCAGGGTGGCCAGGCAGCAATGCATGGTTCCGTAGACATTCAGGTTGACGATCTTGGCCCAGTCGGCCATGGGCATGTCCAGGAACGCCGGCGTGCGGCCGCCTTTCTCGCGCCGCTCGGGAATGATGCCCGCGTTGTTGACCAGGATCTGCACCGGCGCGTCGAAGTGGTGCGCGGCGGTTTCGACCATTTGCTGGACCTGGTCAGCCTGGGTGATATCGGCCGCGGCGGCCAATGCCTGGCCTCCCTGTTCCTGGATTTCGCGGGCGACCGCCTGCGCACGCTCGGCAAACAGGTCGTTGACGACGACGCGTGCGCCTTCGCGGGCCAGTTCAAGGCAGATTTGCCGGCCCACGCCCTGGCCCCCGCCAGTCACCAGTGCCACTTGGGATTCGAGTCCGAGTTTCATGAAAGTTGTCCTTGGATGTAGATGTGCAGAGGGATGTGATGTGAAAGATGTGCGGCGGGACTTGTGAAGGCACGCCCTGGTTGTTCAGCGGCCGTGGAATACGGGTTTGCGCTTTTCCACGAAGGCACGCATACCCTCCTTGCGGTCCTCCGTGTCCACAAGCAGTGCGGCCGCATAGCGCTCGAATTCGAGGCCGCTGTCCAGGTCCGTCTGCATGCCGCGATTGACGGCGCGCTTGGCAAAGCACACGGCCAATGGCGGCATCTCCGCGATCTGCTGCGCCAGCACCAGCGTGGCCGGCAACAGCGCTTCGGGGGCCAGCACCTGGGTGACCAGTCCGTACTGCAGCGCCTGTTCGGCATCGATCTGGGCGGCCGTGAGCATCAGTGCCTTGGCGCGGGCTTCGCCGATCAGGCGCGGCAGCCGCTGCGTCCCTCCTGCGGCGGGGATCACGCCCAGGCGGATTTCGGGCAGGCCCAGCCTGGCGGACGCGGACGCCAGCCGCAGGTCGCAGCACAGCGCCAGCTCCAGCCCCCCGCCCAGCGCCACGCCATTGATGGCCGCCAGCACGGGTTTTTCAAACTCCTCGATATTGCGGAACAGCTCGTGCGTGGCTTTCTGGGCAAGAAAGAAGGCGGTGCTGTTGACCTGCTGGTCCGCACGCTCCTTGATATCGGCACCCGCGCAGAAGGCCCGGTCTCCGGTTCCGGTCAGCACGACCGCCCGGACGCGTTCGTCCGTGCGCGCCAGCTCGAAGAAGGCGCGGGCCAGGTCCGGCTTCATGCTGCCACCGAGCGTGTTCATGCGGTCAGGCCGGTTCAGGGTGATGATGGCCACCCTGTCGCGCACCTCGTAGATCAGCGTCGGCAGTTCGACGCGGTCAGGACAGCTGTTGCTTGTCATGCATCTCTCCTTGTGACTCAGGCACCGGGTGCCGAAAAAACGTGGGCAATGGCCACGGAACCGAGGCCGATCATGTGCGCCATCCCCCAGCGGGCAAGCGTGTGCTGGCGTTCACCGGCCTCGCCACGCAGCTGGCGCGTGATCTCGGCGATCTGTCCGATGCCGGTGGGCCCCAGCGGATGGCCCATGCCGATCAGCCCGCCCGAGGCGTTGATGGCGCAGCGTCCGCCGATTCGCGAATCGCCACGCTCCAGATAGGCCGCGCCCTCGCCCGGCTCGCAGACGCCGATGGCTTCGCTGTACAGAAGCTCCTCCACCGAGAAGGCGTCGTGCAGCTCCAGCAGGTCCAGCGTCTGGGCAGAGATGGCTGCCTGCGCCAGGGCCGCCTGGGCGCTGACGCGGACCAGGTCCACCGCAGCGGCGCCATAGGCGGTTTCCTCGGTCTCGCTGCACGCGGCAGAGGCACGCACGCGCACGCAGCGCGCCGGGTCCAGGCCCAGCCGGCGCAGCGCCCGGCCCGACACCAGCAGGGCAGCTGCCGCCCCCTCTCCACGGGGGCAGCACTGCTGCACGGTCAGGTCGCCTGCCACCTTGGGCGATGCCAGCACCTGCTCCAGCGTGCGTGGCTTACGGTATTGGGCGAAAGGGTTGAGCGATGCATTGCCATGGTTCTTCACGGCCACCTTGGCCATGGATGCGGCATCCGCCCCACGCTCACGCAGGTAGGTGCGCGCCATCATGGCGAACTTCACGGCCGGAATGGTGGCGGTCTCGCTCAGGCGTGCCAGGCCCTCCTTGTCGGCGGCGCGGCGACCGTCACCGTGCTTGTCCACGCCGACGGCCAGCGCCACATCACTGATGCCCGACGCAATCTCCATGCAGGCCTGGCGGAAGGCGAACGAGCCGGAAGCGGACGCGTTTTCCACCTGCGTGACCGCCAGTCCCGTGGCGCCCAGGTGCCGGAGCATGACCCGCCCCGTGGCCATGCCGATCGAGGTGGTGCCCACATAGGCGCTTTGCACCTGTGACCAGGACAGGCCCGCGTCGCCCAGCGCGGCACGCACGGCCACAAGGCCAAGATGGGTGTAGGGCGTGTCGCTGGGAAACTGGTAGGGATGCATGCCGATGCCGGCAACGTACACGCCGTCGTGAGGGTCCAGCCAGTGGCTCATGCTGCACCTCCTGCCTGGGCCGGTACGAAGCGGCAGTCGAATATCTCTGCCGAAGCCTGGGCAACAGCCACTGCGCGCAGCTGCATTCCGACGTGCAGCTGTGATTCATCCGACACGGCGATCACTCCCTCTTCCACCAGGCCATCGGCGATGCGGATGTCCCCGGCAATGCGGGGCGTCTGCAGACCGGGCAGCAAGGGCACGTGCAAGGTCACGAACTCCAGCAGCGTGCCGGCACCGGGCCGTGTCACGGTCTGCGCATCCTGCAGCGGATCACCGCAATGCCCGCAGCCGGGAACATTGGCCGGAAAGCTGAGCTTTGCGCAGGCCGGGCACTGCACGTACAGGAACTCCAGCGAGCGGCCGTCCGCCGCCAGCTGATAGAGGCTGGGATGCTGCGGCCGAAAGCCGCGCAGATCGTCTGTCATGTATGACTCCTTGGGAAATGGTCTGGAAAGCAATGGCCTGCAAGGCGTTTCGGCGGCCGGCCTGAGCCGTCAGTCGAGCCGGGCGCCCGAGCGCTGCACCACCTCGCGCCAGCGCGTCACTTCGGACTTCACGAACGCGGTGAGCCTGTCGCCGCGCATGCCGCGCATGGGCGTGCTGCCGTTCTTGTCTGTGACGGCCAGCACGTCGGGATCGACGATGGCCTCGCCCAGCGCATCGGCCAGGCGCTTGACGATGGGTGCCGGCGTGTGTGCCGCGACAAAGACGGCACTCCAGGCCACGGACTCGGCGCCGGGGTAGCCCAGCTCACCGACGGTGGGCAGCTCCGGTGCGCTGGCCAGCCTTGCCTTGCCTGTCACCGCCAATGCCTTGAGCTTGCCCGCCTGCACCAGCGGCATGACCACGGCGGCGTAGTCGAAAACCAGGTCCAGGTTGCCTGCGATGAGGTCGTTGAGCGCCGGGCTGCTGCCTTTGTAGGGCACATGGGTCATCTTGGTGCCCGTGGCGGACTGGAACAGTTCGGCGGTCAGGTGCGTGGCGGTGCCGGGCCCTGCCGAGCCGAAGTTCAGGCCTGCGGGATGGGCCTTGGCGTAGGCCACAAGCTGCGGCACGGTCTTGAAGGTGCGTGCGGGATTGATGGCCAGCACCAGGGGCGACTCCGACATGCCATGGACGGGAACGAAATCCTTGATCGGGTCGTAGCGCAAGTTCTTGTAGAGCGCCAGGTTGGCCGCCTGGGTGCCCTGCGTGCCGTAGATGAGGGTGTACCCATCCGCCGGCTGGCGCACGGCGTAGTCCACCCCGATGGAGCCGCCCGCGCCGGGCCGGTTGTCCACCACCACGGGCTGGCCGAGCCTGTCCCCCAGCTTTTGTGCCAGCAGGCGGGATGTGCTGTCCGTGATGCCGCCTGGAGTGAAAGGAACGATGAAGGTCAAGGGTTTGGCCGGCCAGTTGCCGGTATCGCCCGCCGCTGATGCGGCGCCTGCTGCCAGCAGTGCAAGCGCACTGCAGGCGATGGGTTTCCAGAAGGGCTTCACAGGCTTGTCTCCGGGTGGTTGTGAAAATTGTTTGCTTGAAATTTCTACGATGTGCCGTAGACTACTTCAAAACTTCGTAGATTTACAACCCCAGGAAAACCTCGTTCACCCGTTCCGGACAACCGGGCATAAACACACACATCTGCCGGAGAGGCAGCCGTATCCGAGCTTCGATATGATGGATCCGTACCTACGAAATATCGGAGATGACATGCCAACCACCGTTCCTGCTGCTGCCCGTACGATGACCTTGCTCGAAGTGTTCGCCCGTGAAAAGCGTGAACTGTCCAATTCGGACCTTGCCCGGCTCATGGACCTGCCCGAGAGCAGCTGCTCAGACCTCTTGCACACGCTTCACGAACTGGGATATCTGCTGCGCACCGCTCGCAGCCGGCGCTTCTATCCCACGGCCCGGTTGCTGGCCGTGGCCAGGGAGATCTCGGCCAGCGACCCGCTCTACGCAGTGGGTGCCGAGGCCTGCGAACTGCTGCGCGACAAGACGGGCGAGACCGGCCTGTGCGGCCGGCTGGAGAACGGCGTGGTCAAGGTGCTGGCGTTTACCGAAGGACGCCACCCTCTGCGCTACATGCAGAACGTGGGCGACAAGCTGGCACTGCATGTCTCTGCCCTGGGCAAGGCCGTGCTGGCCCTGGGCACGCCCGAGGAGGCGGCCCGCCAGCTGCGGCTCAAGCCGCTGCGCCCGCTGGCCAGCGGCACCATCACCGACCTTGCCGCGCTGGAGGCCCAGGTGGCGCAAGCGCGTGAACAGGGCTGGATCTGGGTTGAGAACGAGGGCAGCGACGGGCTCAGCGCCCTTGCGGTTGCGGGACTGGCCGGCGGCGAGCCGCTGGCCATTTCAGTCGCCGGCCCGACCGATCGCATGCGCGCCCAGCGCGCCCAGTGCCTGCAGGCGCTGCAGGAAGTCCACGCGCTGATGTTCCGCCAGCGCAAGGACGATGCAGCTTCCGAACACTCTGCAAGCCATGGCCCATCGCGGCGCATCGGCCGCAAGACACCGGCCTCTACGTCGTAGGGCCGATTTTTCCCATCCATACAACAGGAGACATTCCATGCACATTCCCACCGCCGACCAGGAGCTGTTGCGCGACAACATCCGCCGCTTCATGAAGGAGCATGTGGCGCCCGTCGTCGCCCAGCATGACCAGGCCCACACATTTCCGTTCGAGCTGCTCAAGCCGCTGTCGGAATTCGGCTACCTGGGCGGGCGCCTGTCCGAGGAGGAGGGGGGCATGGACCTGGACCAGATCACCTGGGCGCTGATGATGGAGGAGGCGGGCTACACCTGGCTGTCGCTGCGCACCATGCTCAACATCACCAACGCGGCCATCCACAAGCTCGCCGCAGAGGCGACGCCCGCGCAGAAGGAGCGCTTTCTCAAGCCTCTGCTGGCCAATGAGCGCAGGTGCTTCAGTGCCATCAGCGAACCGGGCACCGGCTCCAATATCGCCCAGGTGCAGACGCGGGCCGACCTGCAGGGCGACCACTATGTGCTCAATGGCCGCAAGCTGTGGATCACCAATGGCGCCTTCGGCGACTTCGGCATCGTCGTGGCCCGGACCTTCAGTCCCGACTGCCAGGGCCAGTTGTCCACCTTCCTGGTGGAGCGCGATGTCTCGCCCTACGAGATGCGCCGCGTGGAGACCATGGTGCTGCGCAGCACCGGCACCGCCGAGCTGGGCTTCGACAACGTCCGGATCCCGCGCGAGAACCTGCTGGGCACGGAGGGCGGGGCGCTCAAGAAAATGCTCATCGGCCTGGACAGCGCACGCGTGAACATCGCCATGGGTGCCGTGGGGGCCGCGCAATCGGCACTCGACCTGTCCATCGACTATGCGCGCACGCGCACCCAGTTCGGCAAGCCGATCGGCAGCTTCCAGCTGGTGCAGAAACTCATCGTGGACATGACCATTCGCGTCGAGGCGGCACGCGCGCTGGGCCTGCGCGCCGCCGCCGCGCTGGATTCGGGCAAGGACGCGCGTACCGCTGCCTCCATCGCCAAGCTCTACGCCACGGAGGCCGCGCACGAGGTGGCCAGCATGGCGCTGCAGGTCCATGGCGGGCTGGGCTATGCCACCGACTATCCCATCGAACGCATCTTCCGGGACACCCGTGGCGGCACCATCCCGGAGGGCACGACGGAAGTGCAGACGCTGATCGTCGGCCGCGAGATCCTGGGCATCTCGGCCATCGCCTGAGTATCCGACCCATCTGCGGACCCCATGAAAAGCGCCCCCATGCCGAACACCACACCCCACCTTGCGCCCTGCGACCTGTCGCGCCTCATCCGTCCCCGCTCCATCGCCCTGGTCGGCGCCTCCGACAGGCCCCAGAGCATCGGCGGGCGCACATTGGCCAATCTGATCGATCACTCGGCGCCGGTCGGCGAGCTCTACCTTGTCAACCCGACCAAGACCGAGCTGCGCGGCCGCCGCTGCTGGCCCAGCATCGCCAGCTTGCCCGAAACACCCGATGTGGCCGTGATTGCCGTGCCGGCCGCCAATGTCCTGGGCGTCGTGCAGGAGTGCGCGGCGCGGCGCGTGCCCTTCGCCATCATCCTGACCTCCGGCTTCGGAGAGGCCGGCGAAGAGGGCGAGCGCGCGCAAGAGCAGCTCAAGGACATTGCCGCGGCAGCCGGCATGCGCATCTACGGCCCCAACTGTCCTGGCCTGACCAACGTCAACCAGGGGCTGGGCATGACGTTCTCCCCTTCGTTCCCGCACGATCTGGTCAAGGGCCCCATCGGGCTGGCGACGCAAGGCGGCGGACTGGGCCGCAACGTCATGCAGGCCATGGAGCGCGGCATAGGCATTGGCCTGTGGGCATCCACCGGCAATGAGGTGGACCTGCAGGTGGCCGACTTCATCCAGTACATGGCGACAGCGCCCGACATCAAGGTCATCGTGACCCTGCTCGAAGGCATCAAGGATGGCCCACGCTTTCTGGCCGCGCTGCGCTGCGCTGCGGACAATGGCAAGCCCGTGATTGCGCTGAAAGTCGGCAAGTCGGAGTACGGGCGCAAGGCGGCGCAGTCGCACACGGCATCGCTCACCGGCTCGGCCGAGGTCAACAGCGCCGTATTCAAGCAATACGGCGTGATCGAGGTGGATGACATCGACGAACTGGTCGATACCGCCTGGCTGTTCGCCCGCGGGCTTCCCGGTGCGCAGGAGGGGATCGGCATCTACTGCTCGTCCGGCGGCACCGCAGCGCTGACCGCCGACGCCGTGGGGACGGCGGGCCTGACCCTGGCCGAGTTCGCCCCCGAGACCACCCGGGTGCTGCGGGAGCGGCTGCCCGACTATGCCGCCATCGGCAACCCCGTGGACACCACCGCCGCCATCCTCAGCGATGCCGAGCTGATCGAGCAGACGCTCGGCACGGTGGCTGCCGATCCGCATCTGGGCTGCGTCATCGCACCCATTGCGCTGGACTATGGCGAAACCACCATCCGCATGGCCCAGACCATCATCGCCGCGCAGCAGCGATGCCCTACGCCGATCGTGCCGATCTGGATGAGTGACCGCCTGGGCGAAGGCTACCGCCTGCTGGTTGCAGGCGGCTTTGCGCCACCGCGATCGGTGGGCAAGGCCGTCACCGCGATCCGCCGCTGGGTGGAGTGGGGGCGCTGGCAGCGCAGCGCTGCGGCCGTGGCGCTGCGCAACCTGCCTGCGCCCGCCGTCGCGCCCGTGCTGGCCCCCGGCCCCGTCGAAAGCCTGCCGGAATTCGAAGCCAAGCGGCGCCTGCAGCAAGCCGGCATCCGGCTGTTGCCGGCCGCCGTGGCCGGCAGCCGCAAGGAGGCGCGCCAGTTCGCCGACGCCATGGGCTATCCGGTGGTCGCCAAGATCGCGAGCGCCGACATCGTCCACAAATCCGATATCGGCGGTGTGTGCGTGGGCCTGGAAGACGGCGCCGGTGTGGAGGAAGCCTGGGATCGCATCATCGCGTCGGTGGCATTGCACAAGCCGGACGCGGCCATCGACGGGCTGCTCATCGAGAAGATGGCTCCAGGCGGGGGCATCGAGCTGATCGCGGGGGTCACGCGCGATCCCGTCTTCGGCCATGTCATGACCTTCGGGCTGGGCGGCATCTACGTCGAAATCCTGCGGGACGTCACGCGGCGGCTGCTGCCGCTCACGCCGGACGATGCCGCCAGCATGGTGCGCGAGATGCGCTGCTTCCCCCTGCTGGCAGGCGCGCGCGGCCGGCCACCGGCCGATATCGCTGCCCTCCGGCAGCTGCTGCTGGCCGTGTCGGATTTCGTGATGGCCCATGCCGACCGCCTGGAGGAGATGGACCTGAATCCGATCTGGGTCGGGCCGCAGGGCCAGGGCGCCTTTCCGCTGGACGCCGTGATCCTGGAACGGAGCGGCACATGAGCGCGATGGCCCCGCCGCTGGCCGGCGTCACGGTCATCGACTTCAGCGAGTTGCTTCCCGGCCCCTTCTTCACGCAAAGCCTGGCGGAGATGGGCGCGCGCGTGATCAAGATCGAGCGCCCGCCCCATGGCGACAACGCACGCCGCATGGGGCCGGGCGGCTTCGATGCGGTCAACCGCGGCAAGCTCAGCTTGCTGGCCGACCTGAAGGACGAGGACCAGCGCGTGCGC
>NZ_JAELTK010000123.1:0-13129 GCF_016428765.1 Delftia sp. ASV31 | reverse complement strand
GGGCCTGGCCCAGCGCCTGCACCTGGGCCAGCTGGTCCAGGGCCGCCAGGCAGGCATGGGCCACCTCCACGCCCTTCTTCACGAAGTGGGCGCGGAAGAACTCCACATGGTCGCCGTGCTCGTGGAAGTCGCGCGGCGTGAGCACGGCGGAGAACACCGGCACCTCGGTGTCGAGCTGCACGCGCATCAGCCCGTCGATCACGGCCGAGGACACGAACTCATGACGGTAGATGCCGCCATTGACCACCAGAGCGCAGGCGATGATGGCGTCAAAGCGGCCAGTGTCGGCCAGCTTCTTGGCCAGCAGCGGGATCTCGAAGGCGCCGGGCACATTGAAGTGGCTGATGTTCTGCGCGGCCACGCCCTGGGCCTGCAGCTCGGCCGCCATGGAGTCGCGCGCCTGGTGCACGACATCGGTATGCCAGCTCGCGCAGATGACGGCCACGCGGCTGCGGCCCGCAACGGCCCTCCACGGCGTGCCCGAGGCCGTGCCGTGTGCGGAGAAATTCAAGGAAACAGGAGTCTGATTCATGGTGCTCTTTCAAGATGAGACAAATGAATCAGGGCGCGCGCCATGGCGCCGCATGGCGCGGCGCAGCCCATGGGACAACCATGGGCATGGCGCCTGCCATGCAGGTGCTGCGCGATCTCTTTCATCCGGACTGTGACCGTCGGCTCTGGCATCTCACCAGATCTGCTGACCCCGGCCGGCCTTGCGGCTTGCCGGGCGCTCGCGGGCTCCTGGACACATGCCGAACGACAGATCCAGATACCGCCGGTGGGGAATTTCGCCCCGCCCTGAGAACGCTGCTTTGCGGCGCACGGACTGCGCACCGCCAAAGACAGAGGCCATTCTAGCCGCGCCCGCAAGCCATTGCCGCGATCGGGGCGGCAGGCACCCTTGCGCACCACGCCTGCGCAATTCATCTGGCAACACCTACAGAATATGGGCGAATTGCTATCAAAATAGAAGCTCCGCTGTCGCCCTTGTTGCCTTGCAAGGACGACCCAGGTCAACCAATACGGCCTGTCAAACGTCATAGGAAGAGATCCAGACAGGAAACACGCCTTTGCCCGGACCCCATACCATGCCCCGTTCCAACGCCCCCACCACGCAGCCACACCAGCAGCGTGACCTGCGCCCCCTGCGCACGCTGCGCCTGCTGGCCGGCCTTGGCCTCGCCGCCCTGGTCACCGCCTGCGCCGTGCCGCCCGATGGCTACTCGAACATGGGCTCCGGCTACCCCAGCTATCCCAGCTACCCGACCTACCCCAGCTACCCCTCCGGCGGCGGCGTCATCTACCCCTCCTATCCCACGCAGCCCGCCTATCCCGACAACGGCTGGTACGAGCGCCAGCGCCTGCAGCGTGAGCGCGATCGCCTGCAGTACGAGCGCGAGCGCATTCAGCAGGAGCGCAACCGCGACGCGTGGCGCGACCGCCAGGAGCGCGAGCGTGAAATGCGCGAGCGCGACCGGGACCGTGACCGTCAGGCACAGGACCGCGACCGCCAGTTGCGCGAACGCATGCAGGAGCAGCAGCGCCGCGAAGCCGAGCGCCAGCAGCGGGACCGCGAGCGCGACCAGGGCCAGCAGCAACGCGATCGTGAACGCCAGCAACGCGACCGGGAGCAGCAGCAGCGTGACCGCGAGCAGCAGCAACGCGCCATCGAGCGCATGCAGCGCGAAAGCCAGGGCGGCGGCAACCCCTACCCCACGCAGGATCCGCGCCACTGGCGTTGAACGGCTGACCAGCGGCATGTCCAGCCCCCTGCGCTGCGCACCATAATCGGCAATGCACCACATCCCTGTGCCGTTTGTGATGGGAAAGGAAACCGCCATGCACCGCACCCAAGACCTTTGCCAGCGCCAGGCGCTGGCGGCGCTTGTACCGATGCTTGCAACGCTGGTGGTGGCGCTCACCGCAGGCGCGGCCTCGGCCCAGGTCATCCGCTGCACGGATGCCAAGACCGGCCGCGTCACCTACACCAACAGCAGTTGCAAGGACGGCGAAAACCGCGTGCAGGTGCAGGAAGCCCCCAGCCCCGAAGAACTGGAACGCGAGCGCGCGCAGTCCGCCGCCGCCATAGAGCGCAAGAACCAGCAACTGGCCCGCGAAGAGGCCGAGCGCCGCACGCGCGCCCAGCAGCAGGAGCGCGAGGCACGCAGCCGGCGCGAGCGCGAGAACTCTGCACAGCGCGACAGCGGCGACTCACCTGCCTGCCAGCAGGCGCGCCGCCGTCTGGACACCATCCTGGCCGAGTCCAATCCCGATCCCGCCACCTGGGGCCCGCGCAGCCAGGCCGCCCAGCAGCAAATGGAAATGGCCTGCCTGGGCCCCAAGGCCTATGAGCAGCTGCAGCAATCGCGCGCACTGCAGCCCAATGCCATCAACCGGCCGTGGATCGTCGGGCGCCCCGTGCCGCCGCAGCCGCTGCCGCCTTCGGCGCCCATCTCGCACTGCAACGTATTCCGCTGCTACGACACCAACGGCGGCATCCATCCGCGCTGATTCACGCGCGCAGGCCCTGCTCCACGGTGGGGTAGCGCAGGCGCAGGCCCAGCTCGGCCTTCAGGCGCTGGTTGCGCAGGCGGCGTGACTCCCCCATGAAGCTCAGCAGGCTGGCCGGCAGCTCGCGCTGTGCCTGCTCGCGTGTGATGCGCGCGGGGCGCGGCAGGCCGTAGAGATCGGCAGCAAAGTCGAAATAGTCCCCCATGCGCAGCTGCGTATCGTCGCTGGCGTGGTAGATGCGCTGCGGCCGGCCGCGCCACAGCGCCCGCACGCAGGCGCGGGCCAGGTCATCGGCATGGATGTGGTTGGTGTAGACATCCTCTGCGGCGCACAGCAGGGGCGTGCCGCGCAGCAGGCGCCCGCGCGGCGTGCCGTTTTCCCGGTCCGGCGCATAGATGCCCGGGATGCGCAAAATGCTGGCGCGCAGCCCGCCGCGCCCGGCAAAGCGCACGGCACGCTCGGCGTTCACGCGGCGCTGGGCACGCGCCGTGGCCGGTGCGGGCGGGCGGCTTTCGTCGATCCAGGCGCCCTCGCAGTTGCCGTAGACACCGGAGGTCGAGCCATAGACCAGGCTCGCCGGCCGGCCGCGACGGCGCAGCACGCGCAGCAGGGCCGTGGTGCGCGGGTCCAGCCACCAGCCCTCTTGGCCAGCGGGCGGATTGGGAGGCGGCGCCAGGTGGACGACGCGCGTGGCCAGGCCGGCCAGACGGCGCAGCGTGGCTGGTGCGTCCAGATCGCCCAGCAGCGGCGTGATGCCGCGCCCGCGCAGATCCTGCAGGCGCTCGACGCCACGCGTCAGGGCCAGCACGCGCGGGCCCCGTCGTGCGGCACCTGAGCGCGCGCCGGGCGCGCCCGCCAATGCACCAGCCACGCGCAGCCCCACGTCGCCGCAGCCGACGATGAGCACGCGTTCGCGTCGAAAGCGCGCCGGCAGCGCGCCCAATGGGTTTTGGTTTGAGGGCAAAATCCTGGCCTGTTGCGAGGGCGGCCACCCGCGCGCCGCCGGTCGCGGCAGCGGCATGTCCGTCCGGGAAAGAAGATCGCCGGCGCGCTCCACGCGCCCGCCAGCGCCCCCGAGGATACCGAGAACATGACCGAGATAGCCAACGCTTCCCACGAAATCACCGTACAGCCCAGCGGCCGCGCCTTCGCCACGCAGGGCAGCGAGACCATCCTGGCCGCCGCCATCCGCTCCGGCGTGGGCCTGCCCTATGGCTGCAAGGACGGTGCCTGCGGTTCCTGCAAGTGCAAGAAGCTCAGTGGCGATGTCACCCATGGCCCGCATGCCGACAAGGCGCTGACCGCCCAGGAAGAGGCCGACGGCTATGTGCTCACCTGCTGCGCCAGGCCGGCCACCTCGGTGGTGCTGGAGTCGCGCCAGGTCACCGATGCCAGCGCCTTCCCCATCAAGAAAATGCCCGTGCGCGTGGCCACGCTGGAGAAGAAGTCGCACGACGTGATGCAGGTGCGCCTGCAACTGCCCGCCGCAGACAAGTTCCGCTACCACGCAGGCCAGTACGTGGAGTTCATCCTGCGCGACGGCGCCCGCCGCGCCTACTCCATGGCCACGGCCCCCCACGTGCAGGACACGGCGCCCGGGCTGGAGCTGCACATCCGCCACATGCCCGGCGGCAAGTTCACCGACCATGTGTTCGGCGCCATGAAGGAAAAGGAAATCCTGCGCGTGGAAGGCCCGTTCGGCAGCTTCTTCCTGCGCGAGGACAGCGACAAGCCCGTCATCCTGCTGGCCTCGGGCACGGGCTTCGCGCCCATCAAGGCGCTGCTGGAGCACATCCGCCACAAGGACATCCACCGCTCCGTCACCCTGTATTGGGGCGGCCGCCGCCCCGAAGACCTCTACATGGACGCCTGGGTGCGCGAACAGGCCGAAGCCATGCCGCAACTGTGCTACGTGCCCGTGGTCTCGGATGCCCTGCCCGAAGACGCCTGGACCGGCCGCACGGGCTTCGTGCACCAGGCCGTGCTGGACGACTTTGCCGACCTCTCGGGCCACCAGGTCTATGCCTGCGGCGCGCCCATCGTGGTCGATTCCGCGCACCAGGCCTATGTGCACCAGCGTGGCCTGCCCGACGAAGAGTTCTACGCCGACGCATTCACCACGGAAGCCGACAAGGCAGCCTGAAGCCAGGGCAGATCAATCAATACGCAGAAAAACTGCTCTGCATACCTGCGCGCAGCCAGGTGTCGCAATTTTTTTGCACAATAGCGCCCCTATGAACCGTAGAAACAGCCTTCTCTCGGTCATGGCGGCCGCTGCTGCCCTGGCCTCCCCGCTTGCCCTGGCGCAAGAGCCCATCCGCCTGATCGTGCCCTATGCGCCCGGCGGTCCGCTGGACATCACCTCGCGCGCGCTGGCCGAGCGGGTGCGTGACTCCCTGGGAGTGGTGATCATCGACAACAAGGCCGGCGCCGGCGGCAACATCGGCGCCGACGCCATTGCCCGCGCCACGCCGGACGGCATGACCATCGGCCTGGCCGCCACGGCCACCCATGCCGTCAATCCCTGGCTGTACGCCAAGATGCCCTATGACGCGGGCAAGGACTTCGCCGGCATCACCCAGATGGTGCGCGTGCCCAATGTGCTGGTGATGAACGCGGCCCGTGCCGAGCAGCTCAAGATCCACAGCGTGGCCGACCTGATCGCCTACGCCAAGGCCAACCCCGGCAAGCTCAACTACGGCAGCGGCGGCAACGGCAGCGCGGGTCACCTGGCGGGCGAAATGCTCAAGCAAAAGGCCGGCATCTTCGCCCTTCACGTGCCCTACCGCGGCGCCAACCCGGCCCAGCTGGCCCTGCTGTCGGGCGAGGTGGACTTCAACATCGACAACCTGGCCGCCGCAGCGCCCAACATCCGCTCGGGCAAGCTCAAGGCGCTGGCCGTGACCACGCTGAACCCCACCACGCTGCTGCCCGGCGTGCCCGCACTGTCCAAGACCTTCCCCGGCTTTTCCATCGACACCTGGTGGGGCCTGGTGGCCCCGGCCGGCACGCCCAAGCCCGTGCTGGACAAGCTGAGTAAGGCCTTTGGCGATGCACTGGCCGCGCCCGAGACCAAGACCCGCTTCGAGACCCTGATGGCCGAGCCCGTGTCCTCCACGCCCGCCGAATTCGACAGGTTCATGGCCGCCGAGCGCGCCAAGTACCAGCCCATCGTCAAGGCCTCCGGCGCCAAGGTGGACTGACGCCCGGCCTCAGGGACGGGTGCCGCAGCCCAGCGCTGCGGCCATGCCGGGCTCCCGGCTGTCCACGCGCCACAACGCTGCAGCCTGGTCCCTCGCCAGGGGCTGCTGCACCAGAAACGGATAGTTGCGGCGCGCGTTCTGGTCTCCCACGACCCAGCTGACCCCGGCCGCGCACAGCCGGGCCGGCAACTGCTCAGGCTGCGGCAGCAGCCAGCGCCCCAGTTGCGGCGCAAAGCCTGCGGCATCCTTCATCTCCTTGCGCCAGTTGTCATGCAGGTCGATGGACGCCTCATCCCAGCGCCCCACCACGGGGACGGGCTCGCGCAGCCGCGCATAGAACGGCACGTCATACCAGTAGCCGTCCAGCATGTAGACAGGCTCGCCCATATGGCGCTGGGACTTCAGGGCAAGGCCCAGTTCGCGCGATGAATGCACATGGCTGACGGCCAGGCCCGCCACGGCCGCCAGCCCCAGGGCCGCGCTCAGGGCCATGCAGCCCAGCCAGGCACGCCGGCGCCCCGCCGGGCCGGAGGAGCCTGTAGCCGCCAGGCTGGCATCCGCCATCAGCCATGCCAGCGGCGGCACGGCCGGCAGGATGTAGCCAATGAGCTTGGACTGGGGCAGCGAGAAGAACACCAGCACACAGCCGGCGGCCAGGGCCATCAGCAGGCGCACCGATGCGAGGAGCCCGTCGCCACCGGCGCGCCAGTAGTCCCGCTGCAGCAGGGCGCGCGACCACAGCAGGCCGGGCAGGCCCATCACCACCAGCACGGCAACGTAGAACCACCAGGGCTGCACGTTGTTGAAGCCAGAGGATGCAAAGCGCTGCAGATGCTGCACCACGAAGAAATAGTGGAAAAAGCCATCAAAGCGCTGCTGCATGGCAAGAAACCAGGGCACGGCAATGGCAGCGAACAACGCAAAACCCGGCAGCGACAGCAGCGAAGGCAGCAGCCGCCACCGCCCGCGCATCAGCATCCAGCTGCCGATGACCAGCGCGGGCAGCACAAAGCCTATGAGGCCCTTGGCCAGCACGCCCAGGGCCGCCAGTGCATACGCCAGGACCAGCACATGCCGGGCAGGCAGGCCACGCTCCAGGCACAGCGCCACATGGGCCAGGGCCAGGACCGTCGCGACGATGATCCCGGCCACCAGCATGTCGAGATTGGCGAACTGGCCGCCGACGAAAAACAGGGGCTGTACCGCCAGCACCAGCAGCACCCGGCGCGCCAATGCCCGGCCCAGCCAACGCTGCGTGAACGCATACAGGGCCAGCGCGCCCAGCGTCGCACCCAGGATGGGCGCCGCACGCGCGGCCAGCTCACCCATGCCGAACAGCTTCAGCGAGGCGGCCGTGATCCAGTAGAAAAGCGGTGGCTTGTGGAAAAAGGGCAGGCCGTCCAGCGTGGGCGTGAGCCACTGTCCCGAATGGAGCATTTCCCAGGCGGCTGCCACATAGCGCCCCTCATCGGGCAGCATCAGCGGACGCGCCCATGCCGTGGCGGCCAGCCATGCCAGCACCAGCAGGGCCATGCAGGCGAGGTCGCCGGCCAGCCCGCTGGCGTCCCTGGTCCGGTGCGACAGATCCGGCACGGGCAGCGCCTCGGCCATGCCGGCTGGTGAGAAGAACCTCATTGCCACAGCCCGGCCCCGGCCCTTGCAGCCTCATACACACGCTGGCGCGCCAGCCTTCCGAATCCATGATGCATATCGTGCTCCCGGCCCGCCGATTGCGGGCCCGCGCACAATGTCGTGGCCGGCTCTTAAATCCGCCTTAACGGGAGCCGTTCGCCAAGGCCCCGCCATCCGGAAGGTGCCAGCCGGGCCCGGCGCTGCGCACGATGCCCTGCCCCGCCACGGCCTGCAGCTGCGCGGGCGTGATGCGCTCAGGCGCGATCTCGGCCAGCGGCACGAGCACGAAGGCGCGCTCGTGCATGCGCGGGTGCGGCACGCTCAGGCGCGGCAGCGCGATGCGCTCGTCGTCCCACAGTTCGATGTCCAGGTCCAGCGTGCGCGGCGCGTTGCGGTAGGGGCGCTCACGGCCGGCCGCCAGTTCGATGGCCTGCAGCGCATCGAGCAGCGCCAGCGGCTGCAGCGTGGTGTGCACGGCGGCCACGGCATTCAGGTAGTCGGGGCCGCTTGAGTCGACGGGCGCCGTGCTGTAGAGAGAGGACACGGCCACAAGGCGCGTGCCCGGCAGGCCGCCAATGGCCTGCAGCGCCTGGGCCAGCGCCTGGCCCCGGTCGCCCAGATTGGCGCCCAGGCCAATGGCGACCCAGTGCCCCGGCTCAGTCATCCCCGCCCACGGCGCCATCACCACCACCCTGTGGCTTGCGGCGACGGCGGCGGCGCTTCTTGGGCGCTGACCCTTCCTCACCCTCCACCTGGGGCAAGGCGGCGGCAGGTGCGTCGGCCTGCTGCGCTTCGCCAGCGCCGGCGTCCTCGCGCGCGGGGCGGGCCTTGGCCACGCGGTGCACCTTGGGCTCGGCGCTGCGCTGGCGGGCGCGCTGCTCGTCGCGGGCCTGGGCGATCAGGTCGTCGCGGCGCGCGTCGTCGGCGTTCTGGAACTCCTGCCACCAGCTGGCCAGGCTTTCATCGACCTCGCCGATGTCGGCGCGCAGGCGCATGAAGTCGAAGCCCGCGCGAAAGCGCGGCTGGGCCACCAGGCTGAACGGCGTGGCGCCGGTGCGCTTGTCAAAGCGCGGCTGCATGACCCAGATCTCGCGCATGTCGGCGGCCAGCTTGCCGCGGCCCGAGACATCGCCGATGCGCTGGTCGAACACTTCGTCGATGGATTCCTGCAGCGCGGGGAAGGGGTGCTGGCGCTGGTTCAGGCGGCGCTCCCAGCCGGTCTTGACGTCATGCCACAGCACGCAGGCCAGCAGGAAGCTGGGCGCCACGGGCTTGCCTTCCTCGACACGGCGGTCGGTGTCGGTCAGCGCGGCGCGCACAAAGGGCTGCTCCGCGCGCTCGACCACCACATCCAGCAGCGAGTAGATGCCGCGTGCCAGGCCCAGGCCACGCAACTGCTCCACCGAGGCCAGCGCGTGGCCGGTCTGCAGCAGCTTGAGCATTTCATCGAACAGGCGGCTTTGCGGCACATCGGCCAGCAGCGGCTCGCACTCCACCAGGGGCTTGGCGGTCTTGGGCTCGATCTTGAAGCCCTTGCCCGCCAGCTTGGCCGCGAAGCGCACGGCGCGGATGATGCGCACCGGGTCTTCGCGGTAGCGCGTGGCCGGGTCGCCGATCATGCGCAGCATGCGCTTCTTGGCGTCGTCGATGCCCTTGTGATAGTCCACCACGATCTGCGTGCGCGGGTCGTAGTACATGGCGTTGATGGTGAAGTCGCGGCGCGTGGCGTCCTGGTCCTGCGGGCCCCAGACGTTGTCGCGCAGCACGCGGCCGCTGGCGTCCACCGCATGGTGCATGCCGGCGAGCTGGGCCTTGCTGGTGCGCTCGTTGCCGCTCACGGCCTCGGCCGCGCTGTTGTCCAGGAAGGCGCGGAAGGTGGAGACTTCGATGACCTCGTTCTCGCGCCCGCGGCCATAGACCACGTGCACGATGCGAAAGCGCTTGCCGATGATGAAGGCGCGGCGGAACAGGCCCTTGACCTGCTCGGGCGTGGCATTGGTGGCCACGTCGAAGTCCTTGGGGCGCAGGCCCAGCAGCAGGTCGCGCACGGCGCCGCCGACGATGTAGGCCTCGTAGCCGGCGTCCTGCAGCGTCTCGACCACGTCGATGGCACGCCGATCCACCAGGTTGGGGTCGATGCCGTGCACCTGCACGGGCACTTCCTGGCGCTTGCCGAAGGGGGACTTGCGGGCGCGGGGGGCAGCCGAGGTCTTGCCCAGCAGCTTGTCGATGATGTTCTTGATCATGGTGCTTCGCCAAACAGGTCCAGAATGCGCCAGCCACGTTCCTGGGCCAGGGCGCGCAGCCGTGCGTCGGGGTTGGTGGCCACGGGATGGTCCACGCGCTCGAGCAGGGGCACGTCGTTCCAGGAGTCGCTGTAGAAGAAGCTCTCCACGCCGCCCCAGTCCAGGCCACGCGCATCCAGCCACTGCTGCATGCGCTGGACCTTGCCGTCGCGCATGCTGGGCGTTCCACGGATCTCGCCCGTGAACCAGCCCTGGGCGTCGCGCTCCAGTTCCACGGCAATCAGCTCCTGCACGCCCAGTGCGGCGGCAATGGGGCGCGTCACGAACTCGTTGGTGGCCGTGACGATGATGATCTGGTCGCCCGCCTGCTGGTGCGTGCGCAGCAGCTCCAGTGCCTGGGGACGGATCGCGGGGGTGATCACCTCGCGCATGAAGCGCTCATGCGCCTCGCCGGCCTGTTGCGCGCCACGGCCGCAGAAGGCCTCGGTGGCAAAGCGCACATAGTCGTGCACGTCGAGCGTGCCGGCCTGGTAGTGCGCGAAGAACTCGGCGTTGCGGCGGCCGAACTCGGCCGGATCGGTCCAGCCGATGCGCGTCGTGAACTCGCCCCACTCGTAGTCCGAATCGAGCGGCAGCAGCGTATGGTCCAGGTCGAACAACGCCAGCCGGGGCCGGAGTTGCTTCTGATCAGAGGTCATGCATATCCTAAAAAAATGGGTCCCGCGCTGCCCTTGCAACGCAGGCTCCGCCGGCTCCCGCAGTCCCTGCCCACACGAGAATGTGGGCTCATTCGGTTTCCAGCATCGTCTTGAGCAACGGGATGGTGATGGCGCGCTTGTTGCGAAGCGCAAAGCCGTCGAGCATGTCGAGCAGCTGCATCAGGCTGCCCAGGTCGCGTGAGAAGCGCTTGAGCATGTAGTCCATCACATCGTCGCCCAGAAAAACGCCACGGGCATCGGCCTCCTGGCGCAGCACCGCGCGGCGCGCGGTTTCATCGAGCAGTTGCAGCTGGAACACATGGCCCCAGCCCAGCCGCGTGCGCAGATCCTCGCGCAGCTTGAGGTCGGCCGGCGGCAGGGGGCCGGCTCCCAGCACCCAGCGCGGCGAGCCCGTGGCCGGGCTCGTCGCATTCACGAACCAGTTGAAGGCCCGCGCCTGCTGCAGCGGAGTGTAGATGTCCACGTCGTCCATCAGCACCGCCGCCCAGCGCTCGTCAAACGGCGGCGGGAACAGGGTGGATGCATCCATCCAGCCCACCATGGCGCCCTGCTCGCGCAGCGCCTCGCGCACGGCCTTGAGCAGGTGGGTCTTGCCCGAGCCCGACTCGCCCCAAAGATAGGTGGGCACCGGCGTGCGGGCAGTCTGCATGCGGCCGTCGCCCACCCAGTGGCGCAGATGATCGATCACTGCGGCATTGGGACCGACGAAAAAGCGCGACAGCGTCGGACTCGACGCCATGCTGATATCCAGAGCCAGCTGCTTCATCTGCGACATACGCGCAGCGCCCCCTTTCCTGTATCCAGGCGGGTCCATGCGGCAAAAGCAGGCAGAGGAATCGGCAACGGCATTGGGTTGAGAGCAAAGACAGGCCCGCCTCGGCGCAGCGCTGCGGCAAGGCGGACAACGCCCGGGAGCTCCCGGGCGGACGAGGGATTTTAGTCTGCGCGGCGCCCGGCACGGCGGCAGCCGGCCCGCATGTGCAACGAAAGCCCCCTCGAAGCCCACTGGCGCGCGCGCCTGCCGGCGGCCGGCGCCGTAGAATCCCGGGGTTCCAGCCCGGCATCGGGCCTACCGCACCGTACCCATCCATGAGCTCTTCTGCCCCCTCCTCTACCCCGATTTCCTACAAAGACGCCGGCGTCGACATCGTCGCTGGCGATGCGCTGGTCGAGCGCATCAAGCCGCTGGCCAAGAAGACCATGCGCGAAGGCGTGATGGCCGGCATCGGAGGCTTCGGCGCGCTGTTCGAGGTGCCCAAGCGCTACAAGGAACCCGTGCTGGTCTCGGGCACCGATGGCGTGGGCACCAAGCTCAAGCTGGCCTTCGAGTGGAACATGCACGACACCGTGGGCATCGACCTGGTGGCCATGAGCGTCAACGACGTGCTGGTCCAGGGCGCCGAGCCCCTGTTCTTCCTCGACTATTTCGCCTGCGGCAAGCTGGACGTGGACACGGCCGCTGCCGTGGTCGGCGGCATTGCACGCGGCTGCGAGCTGTCGGGCTGCGCACTGATCGGCGGCGAAACCGCTGAAATGCCCGGCATGTACCCGGCCGGTGAATACGACCTGGCGGGCTTTGCCGTGGGCGCAGTCGAAAAATCCAAGATCCTCACGGGCCAGAGCGTGGCCGCAGGCGACGTGGTGCTGGGGCTGGCCTCGGCCGGCGTGCACTCCAATGGCTTTTCCCTGGTGCGCAAGTGCATCGAGCGCGCCGAAGCCCAGGGCAGCCTGCCCGAATCGCTGGACGGCAAGCCGTTCAAGCAGGCCATCATGGAACCCACGCGCCTGTACGTGAAGAACGTGCTGGCCGCACTGGAGCAGCACCCCATCAAGGCGCTGGCCCACATCACCGGCGGCGGCCTGCTGGAGAACATCCCCCGCGTGCTGCCCGAAGGCCTGGCCGCCCACCTGGATGCCGGCAGCTGGCCCCAGACCGAGCTGTTCGCCTGGCTGCAGAAGACGGCGGGCATCGACGCCGTGGAAATGAACCGCACCTTCAACAACGGCATCGGCATGGTCGTTGTCGTGCCCGCCGAAGCTGCCCAAGCCACGGCCGCCACGCTCAAGCAGCTGGGCGAGACGGTCTACACCATCGGACGCATCGCCGCACGCGGCGAGGGCGAGCCTGTCGAGGTCCGCTGACCACGGGCCCGCAGCGCATGACCCAGCACCTGCCCTCGCCCATCATCTCCCCGCAGCCCGCGCCCACGCGCGGCGTGACGCTTTCCAGCTATGTGCTGATGGCAGGCGCCCTGCTGCTGATCATGTGGCAGGGGCTGTTGCCGGGCATGCTCTGTGTCTGCGTGGGCTTTCTGGTCACGCGCGCCCTTGCCGGGCTGCTGGCACGTGCCCAGCCCAAGGCCCGGCGCGGCTCGCTGCCGCGCTGGACCCAATTGGTGGCAGCCACCATCGTCATTCTTGCGCCGCTGGCCCTGCTGAGCGGCGCGCTCTCGCATACACGCACCTACATCACCGACGCGCCGCAGCAGTACCGCGAACTGCTCGACTATCTGGCCCACACGGTGCTGGAGCTGCGTGACAAGCTGCCCGCCGACATGGCCGACCAGTTGCCGGACGGCGCGCAGGAAATCCAGCACCTGCTGGCCAGCTACCTGGCGGCCAAGGCCGGCGCCCTGGCCCATGCGGGCCGCGCCTGGCTTACCGGCCTGCTCTACGCCTATGTGGGCCTGATCATCGGCGCGCTGGCCGCCGTGCGCCCCATCACCACGCGCCGCCCGCCCCTGGTGGCTGCGCTGCGCGAACGCATCCGGCTCATGGGGCTGGCCTTCCGCCAGATCGTGGCGGCGCAGTTCTGGAT
>NZ_JAELTK010000122.1:0-13350 GCF_016428765.1 Delftia sp. ASV31 | reverse complement strand
GCCCTGAAGGTTCGCCTGGGCGATCGACAAGTCCTGGGCGGCCTGAGCCTGGCCCTGCCCGCCGGCCGCTGGACCGCCATCGTCGGCCCCAATGGCGCCGGGAAATCCACGCTGCTGCGCGCCCTGGCAGGCATGGAGCCCGGCGCTGGCGTGCAAGGCGAGGTGGAGCTCCTGGGCCGCCCGCTGCGGCAATGGAGTGCGCGCGAACGGGCCTGCTCGCTCGCCTGGCTGGGCCAGAACCAGCCCGTGGCCGGCGACATGCGGGTCCATGACGTGGTCATGCTGGGCCGCCTGCCGCACCAGGGCTGGCTGGCTGCGCCCAGCCAGGCAGACCATGCCGCCGTGGAGCAGGCCCTGCGCCAGACCCAGGGCTGGGACTGGCGCATGCGCAGCGTGGGCAGTCTCTCGGGCGGGGAGCGCCAGCGCGTGCTGCTGGCGCGCGCCCTGGCCGTGCAGGCCCGCGTGCTGCTGATGGACGAACCCCTGGCCAACCTTGACCCGCCACACCAGGCCGACTGGCTCGAATGCGTGCAGGCCCTGGTCGCCCAGGGCCGCACCGTGGTCAGCGTGCTGCATGAGATATCGATGGCCTTGCAGGCCCAGGAACTGGTCATTCTCGACAAGGGGCAAGTGGTGCACCAGGGTGCCTGCGCCGACGCGGTCACGCATGCGGCGCTGGAGGCCGTGTTCGAGCACCGGCTGCGCATCCGCGCCATCGACGGGCAGTGGCTGGCCCTGCCACGGCTGCGGGGGCAAGCTGCGGCTCCCTGATCGCCTGTTAGAAAAAAATGTCTCTCCATGCGCCGTATCTGAGCCGCTGGGCTCTGACCATCGATGGTCAGCCCCTGTCCACGCCGCGCGGCGTGTTGCTGCCCGTGCGCCAGGGCGGCGCGCCCGCCATGCTCAAGATTGCGCTGGAGCCCGAAGAGATGGCCGGCGCCCGCCTGATGGCCTGGTGGAATGGCGACGGCGCCGCGCCTGTGCTGGCCCAGGAAGGGCCGGCCTTGCTGATGCTGCGCGCCACAGGACCCGAATCGCTGGTGGAGATGGCCCGTGGCGCGCGCGATGAGGAGGCCACGCGCATCCTGTGCACCGCTGCCAAGCGCCTGCACCTGCCGAGCGCCCGGCCCTTGCCGTCTTTGGTGCCGCTGGCGCAATGGTTCCAGGCCCTGCTGGTGAAGACTGATGAACCCGCCAGCCTGCTCGGCCTGTGCGCCACCACGGCGCGCGAGTTGCTGGCCGCACCGCGCGACGTGACCGTGCTGCACGGCGACCTTCACCACGGCAATGTGCTGGACTTCGGCCCCCTGGGCTGGCTGGCCATCGACCCCAAGGGCCTGCATGGCGAGCGCGGCTTTGACTACGCCAACATCCTGAGCAATCCCGACCCCACCAGCGCGCTGGCGCCGGGGCGCTTTGCGCACCGCATGGCCACCATTGCCGAAGTCTCGGGCATAGAGCAAAGGCGCCTGTTGCAATGGGTGCTGGCCTGGTCGGGGCTGTCTGCCGTCTGGAGCATGGAAGACGGTGACGATCCTGGCGCTGCAATGGCTGTGGCGCAAATGGCGGCTTCGGCCTTGGGCTAGTCGCGACCGGCTTTCCTCGACCGAGGTGCCTCCAGATACGCACCGCTGGTAAACAATTGCTCCTCGGCCTGGTCGATGCGCTGCACCACGCCTTTGCCGGCGCGGCTGGCCAGCAGTTCCACCAGGGCCTCGGACAGCGCCACGGCCGAGGTGATGGAGGGGAAGAACGACGGGCTGTGCAGCGAAAACAGCAGCGTGGCGTCGGCCGGCAGCGCCAGGGGCGAGGCGGGGCTGTCGGTCAGCGCCACGATGCGGCAGCCCGCATCCCTGGCGGCCTGGGCCACGGCCAGCGCCTCGCGCGAGTAGGGCGCAAAGGCGACTACCAGCAGGGCGTCGCCGCGCTCCATGGCGCGGCATTGCATCTCCAGCGTGCCGCCCTGGCCGTCCAGCAGGTGCACGCTGGCGCGCAGCAGCCGGTACACATAGACAAATGAAAAGGCCACGGGGTAGCTGGCGCGAAAGCCCGCCACATGCACGCTGCGGGCCTTTTCCAGCAGTGCGCAGGCCTGCTGCAGCGCATCGCCCAGGCGCCGCTCGGTGGCCTCCAGATTGCGGCGGTGCACCTCGAAGGTCTCGCCCACCAGGTCATGGTCGCCAGCGCGGCCCACCAGGGCCTTGGCGCGCTGGCCGTAGGCCTCGTCGCTGCCCAGCCCCATGTCCTGCGCGAAGGCCTGCTTGAGCTGCGGCCAGCCGTCAAAACCCAGCCACTGCGCAAACCGCACCAGCGTGGCGGGCGGGCTGCCGGCGCGCGTGCCCACGCTGCGCATGGAGGCCGTGACCACATCGTTGGGATGCTCCAGCACGAAGCGGGCCACCTGTTGCAGCGCCGGGCTCAGCTCGGCAAATCGCTGGCGGATGTCGTCTTGAACGGACATGGGTTTTCAGGAGAAAGGAGGTGAAAAGGGCGGTATTGGCTGCGCCGACTGTAGCCCAGGCGCGGGCCGGCTTGGAACGGCTGTGGTTGAAATCTCTGTTGACGGAACAAATGTTCCGTCAAATAATGCGATGAAACATTTGTTCCTTGAAAGAACTGCCATGAGTCATGTGTTCCATCGTCACCTGCACCACACGCCCTCCGTTGCCGTCGCCGCCAGCGGCCTGGAGATACGAGACGCGCAGGGGCGCAGCTATATCGATGCCTCGGGCGGCGCGGCCGTGTCCTCGCTGGGCCACGGTCATCCCGACGTGATCGCCGCCATGCATGACCAGATCGACCGGCTGGCCTATGCCCACACCAGCTTCTTCACCACTGCGGTGGCCGAGGAACTGGGGCAGGAACTGGTGCGCGGCGCGCCCGAAGGCACCAGCCACGCCTACCTGGTCAGCGGCGGCTCCGAGGCCGTGGAGGCCGCGCTCAAGATGGCGCGCCAGTACTTCGTGGAGATCGGCCAGCCCGAGCGCACGCACTTCATCGCGCGCCGCCAGAGCTACCACGGCAACACGCTGGGTGCGCTGGCCGTGGGCGGCAATGCCTGGCGGCGCGCGCCGTTCGCGCCCATCCTCGTGCCGGCCACCCATGTCTCGCCCTGCAATGCCTACCGCGACCAGCGCGACGATGAAACCCCAGAGCAATACGGCCAGCGCCTGGCCGACGAGCTGGATGCGGCCATCGGCGTCCACGGCCCGCGCAGCGTGATCGCCTTCGTGGCCGAGACCTTGGGCGGCGCCACGGCCGGCGTGCTCACGCCCGTGCCCGGCTACTTCAAGGCCGTGCGCGAGGTGTGCGACCGCCACGGCGTGCTGCTCATCCTGGACGAGGTGATGTGCGGCATGGGCCGCACGGGCACCCTGCATGCCTGCGAGCAGGAAGGCGTGGTGCCCGACCTGATCACCGTGGCCAAGGGCCTGGGCGGCGGCTACCAGCCCGTGGGTGCGGTGCTGGCGCAGGGGCGCATCGTCGATGCCATGTCGCGCGGCAGCGGCTTCTTCCAGCACGGCCATACCTACCTGGGCCACCCGGTGGCCTGCGCGGCGGCGCTGGCCGTGCAGCGCGTGATACGGCGCGACGGACTGCTGGACAAGGTGCGTACCGATGGCGAAGCCTTCGGGCAGATGCTGGCGCAGGCCCTGGGCAGCCACCGCCGCGTGGGCGAGCACGTTGGCGACATTCGCGGGCGCGGCTTCTTCTGGGGCGTGGAGCTGGTGGCCGACCGCGCCAGCAAGGCGCCCTTCGATGCGGGCCTGAAGCTGAACGCCCGCATCAAGACCGAAGCCATGCAGCGCGGCCTGCTGTGCTACCCCGGCGGCGGCACGGCCGATGGCCGTGCAGGCGACCACGTGCTGCTGGCGCCGCCCTTCATCGCCACGCGGGAACAGCTGCAGACCATCGCCACGCGCCTGGCCGAGTCCATCGAGGCCGCACTCGCCCAGGTTCTCTGATCCGTTCCTGCGCTTGCGCGCATTTCCACGCTTTCCCACGCTTTCCCCAACCCCGCCACAGGAGTGTCCCCATGACCCCAACCCGCCCGACCCTGAAGCGCACGGCCCTGGCCGTGACCAGCGCCCTGATCGCCGCGCTGCTGCCGCTGGCCGCCAGCCATGCCCAGGACAGCGGCACGCTCGCCAAGATCCAGCAGGCGGGGGCCATCACGCTGGGCTACCGCGAGTCCTCGTTCGGCTTTTCCTACCTGGATGGCGATCTCAAGCCCGTGGGCTACAGCATGGACATCTGCCGGCGCATCGTGGACGAGGTCAAGGCCCAGCTCAAGCTGCCCGCACTGCAGGTGCGCTATCAGGCCGTGACCTCGGCCAACCGCATCCCGCTGGTGGCCAACGGCACGGTGGACCTTGAGTGCGGCTCCACCACCAACCTGGTGGAGCGGCAAAAGCAGGTGGCCTTCTCGCCGGATATCTTCCGCTACAACGTGCGCATGCTGGTGCGCGCGGACTCGGGGCTGCGCTCCGTCGCCGACCTGCAGGGCAAGACCGTGGCGACGACGGCGGGCACCACGTCCTTTCGCCTGCTGCGCGAGGCGGACCGGGGCCGCAACCTCGACGTCACCAACCTTTCGGGCAAGGACCATTCGGACTCCTTCATGCTGGTGGAGAGCGGCCGTGCCCAGGCCTTCGTGCTGGACGACATCCTGCTCGCCGGCCAGATCGCCAATGCCAAGAACCCGCAGGACTACCTGATCACCGGCGAAAGCCTGCGCACCGAGAACCAGGCGCTGATGCTGCGCAAGGACGATGCCGGCTTCAAGGCCATCGTGGACCGCGTGGTGACGGGCATGATGCAGTCCGGCGAGATGGAAAAGCTCTACAACCGCTGGTTCATGTCGCCCATCCCGCCCAGGAACATCAACATCAACTACCCGCTCAACGCCGAGACGCGCGAGGCCTTCGCCCATCCCTCGTCCAAGGGCATCTGAAGGGCGCAGGCCGGCCTGGTTGCCCTGGGAGCGGAATGTTCCTAACATACAGAAATCTGTACGAAAGATCTGTGCAAAGGATCCGTGCGAGAAATCTGTACGAAATTCCTGCTCTGGGGGCCGCCATGAAGACCACGCTTGACCTCAACGATGCATTGCTGACCGAAGCAAAGACCTATGCGGCACAGCAGCACACCAGCCTGACGCGCCTGATAGAGGAGGGCCTGCAATTGCGCTTGCGCAAGGCTCAGGCGCCTGCCCGGCGCGTGCGCCTCCCCGTCTACCACGGCAAGGGCGGACTGGCACCGGGGCTGGACGCACTGAGCAACCGCGCGCTGCTGGATGCCGCCGATCAGCAGGATCAACCATGACGCCCGATGTCAACCTGCTGGTGGCGGCATCGCGCAGCGACCACCCCCATCATTCGGTGGCCCGCGACTGGCTGGAGCAGGCCATGGCCGATGCCAGCCAGGGCGTACTGCTGAAATTGCAGCCCATGGTGGTGGCGAGCTTTCTGCGCCTGGTCACGCATCCGAAGATCTTCGTCAACCCGACGCCCATGGCCGAGGCTTTGCGCTTCATCGACGCGTTGCTGGCCTCGCCCGGCGTTGAGCAGGCCGTGCTGGGTGCCGAATGGCCGGCGTTGAGGCAACTGTGCGCCGACAAGGCGCTTGCCGCCAATGACGTGCCGGACGCTTGGCTGGCCGCCGCCGCCATCCACCAGGGCGAGCATGTGGTCAGCTTCGATGCCGATTTCAAGCGCCTGCTGCCGCGCTCCCAGTTCACCCGGCTGGCGCCCCAATAATTCCGTTCCATTTCAGACTCCCCCAATCCATGACCCGCATCGCCCTTATCCACGCCCTCAGCCACTCCGTCGCTCCCATCAACGAAGCCTTTGCGCGCGACTGGCCCGAGGCGGTTCGCATGAACCTGCTGGACGACAGCCTCTCGGCCGACCTTGCTCGCAACGGGCGCGGGCTGGACGCCGCCATGCACGAGCGTTTCCAGCGCCTGGCGCAGTACGCCGTGGACACGGGCGCGCAGGGGATCTTGTTCACCTGCTCGGCCTTTGGCTCCTGCATCGAGGCCGTGGCCGCGCGCCATGCGCCGCTGCCCGTGCTCAAGCCCAACGAGGCCATGATCGAGGAGGCCGTGCAGGGCCAGCAGGGTGCCTTGGGTTTGATCTCCAGCTTCGCGCCCACGCTGCAGTCCATGCCGCCGGAGTTTCCGGCCGGCATCGAACTCGTGCCCGCCCTGGCCGATGGCGCCATGGACGCGCTCAACCGGGGCGACACCGCCACGCATGACCGCCTGGTGGTCGAGCAGGCCAGGGCCCTGGCCGCGCGTGGCTGCACGCGCATTGCGCTGGCCCAGTTCAGCATGGCGCGTGCCCGCGCCGCCTGCGAGGCCGCCACGGGCCTGCCCGTGCTCACCACGGTGGACAGCGCCGTGCGTGCCCTGCAGCGCCGGCTGGGCGTCCGCCTCGGTTAAAGTGGCGCTCCGCTGCGGCGCATGCCCGCCGCAGCGCGTGCAACTTTTGAGGATGACAGACCCATGCAGATCGAACAGGCCCCGACGGTAAAGCCCTATGAAAAGCCCGAAGGCGAACGCCGTGGCTTGGTGCTGGTGAACACCGGCGACGGCAAGGGCAAGAGCACGGCGGCCTTCGGCCTGGCCCTGCGCGCGCATGGCCGGGGCAAGTCCGTCAAGATCTTCCAGTTCATGAAGGTGCCCACCGCGCGCTTTGGCGAGCACCGCATGTTCGAGCAGCTGGGCATGCCCATCGAGGGACTGGGCGACGGCTTCAGCTGGAAGAGCCAGGACCATGAGCGGTCGGCCCAGATCGCGCGCGAGGGCTGGGAGCGTGCGCGCACCGCCATCCTCTCGGGCGATCACTTCCTGGTCGTGCTCGACGAAATCACCTATCCGCTGATCTATGGCTGGCTGCCGCTGGAGCCTGTGCTGCAGGCCCTGGCCGACCGCCCGCGCCATGTGCACGTCATGCTCACGGGCCGCCGCTGCCCCGAGGAAATCATTGCAGTGGCCGATACCGTCACGCGCATGGAACTGGTCAAGCACGCCTTCCAGGCCGGCATTCCCGCCCAGCGTGGTATTGAGGACTGATGCCGCCCGCAGGCCCGGTCTGCGGCGGACAATGGCGGCATGAGCAGCGAAACGCAATCCCGGGTGCCAGAGACCATTCCCGCCCAACCCTTTGCCGAGGCCGAGCGGGCAGCCGTCTACCGAGCCATCCATGAGCGGCGCGACATGCGCCACTTCTGCGGCGGCGAAGTCGCGCCCGAGGTGCTGCTGCGCCTGCTGCGCGCCGCCCACCATGCGCCCAGCGTCGGCTTCATGCAGCCCTGGCGCTTCATCCGCGTGCGCGATGCGCAATTGCGCCAGGAGATCCATGCCGTGATCGAGCAGGAACGCCTGCAGACCGCGCGTGCGCTGGGCGAGCGCGAGGAAGACTTCATGCAGCTCAAGGTCCAGGGCGTGCTGGATGCGGCCGAGGTGCTGGTCGTGGCCATGCCGCCAGGGCGCGAGGCGCATGTCTTTGGCCGGCGGACCCTGCCCGAGATGGACGTGGCCTCGGCCGCCTGCGCTATCCAGAACCTGTGGCTTGCCGCGCGTGCGGAGGGGCTGGGGCTGGGCTGGGTCTCGCTGTTCGATCCCGAGGTGCTGGCCGCGCTGCTGCAAATGCCCGTGGGCAGCCGGCCACTGGCCGTGCTGTGCCTGGGCCCCGTGTCGGCCTACTATGCCGAGCCCATGCTGCAGCAGCAAAAGTGGGCCAGCCGCGCACCGCTGCAGGACATGCTCTACGACGACTTCTGGGGCCAGCGCGCCGCCGGCCCGCAGCCGCAGGCATGAGCGACAGCCCTTCCTGGCAACTGCTGGGCGCCGCGCTCAGCCCGCTGTGGTGGTGCTGGCAGGCGCTGTCGCAGCCGCAGGCCCAGCTCCAAGCCGAACCTTGGGCGCGCCACGCCCTGGCCGCCGCGCTGGCCGTTCCCGTGGCCCTGCTGGTCGACCGGCTCTGGGGCGAGCCGCCCGTGTGGATGCACCCCGTGGTCGCCATGGGCCGGCTGCTGGCTGCGGTTGGGCGAAGAGTTGCCCCACGCGAAGAACATGTGCGCGACTGGCCACGCTTTGCGCTGGGCGCCGTCGCCTGGTGCCTGCTGGCGCTGCTGTTCTTCGCCATCTACGCGTTCATCCAGTGGCTGCTGCCGCCCATGCCCTGGTGGCTGGGCGCCCTTGTGCTGGGCGTGCTGCTCAAGCCGCTTTTGTCCTGGCGCATGCTGCGCGACGAGGTGCTGGCCGTGGAAGCCGCACTGCAGCAATCCCTGCCCGCAGGCCGCGAGCGCCTGACCTGGCTGGTCAGCCGGGACACGGCACGGCTCGACGCAGGCCAGGTGCGCGAAAGCGCCATCGAAACCCTGGCCGAGAACCTCAGCGACTCCGTGCTGGCGCCGCTGTTCTGGTTTGCCGTGGCCGGCCTGCCGGGCGCGGCCCTCTACCGCTTTGCCAACACGGCCGATGCGATGTGGGGCTACCCGGGCTGGCGCGGGCAGGGCGATGACCGGCGCCACTGGCAATGGGCCGGCAAATGGACGGCGCGTGCCGATGACCTGCTCAACTGGATACCGGCGCGCCTGACCGCCTTGCTGCTGGCCTTGTCCGGCCTGGCCGCTGGCCGGCGGCCGGGCTGGGGTGCGCTGCGCCAGGACGCGCGCATCACCCCGTCGCCCAACGGCGGCTGGCCCATGGGCGCCATGGCAAGGCTGCTGGGCGTGCGCCTGGGCAAGCCCGGCGTCTACGTGCTCAACCCCGCAGGCCGCGTGCCGCAGGCGGCCGAGCTGCAGCAGGCCGTGGCGCATGCGGGCCGCGTGGTCGCCATGCTGGTAGCTGCAGGGCTGGCCGCCGCCCTGGTCCTTGGATGGGCGATGGCAGGAAAGACACCATGAAACCGATCCCAGTCACCCACGGTGGCACGGACGCGCTGGGCGTGCCCGCGCACGATTTCTCCACCAACCGCAATGCCTGCGGACCCTGTCCGCAGGCGCTGGACATGCTGGCCCAGGCCCACGCGGCCCAGTACCCCGACCCGCAGTACACGGTGCTGCGTGCGCGCCTGGCGGAATTTCATGGCGTGCCGGCCGGGCGCATCGTCATCGCGGCCAGCGCCAGCGATTTCATCCACCGCATCACCATGCATGCAGCGCGCGAAGGCGCGGCCGTCGCCAGCCTGCCGGCCCACCATTACGGGGACTACGCCCACGCGGCGCATGTCTGGCGCCTGCCCCTGGCCGCGCGCGACGGCATCACCGAAGCCGGCCCCGGCCTGCACTGGGCCTGCGCGCCATCGAGCCCGCTGGGCCGGCCCGAGGAGGTCTGGCCGCTGTGGAGCGAGCCCGCACCGCCCGGCACCTGGCGCGTGATCGACTGCGCCTATGCGCCCCTCAGACTGGAGCCGGGCATGGAACCCGCCGTGCCCTCCCAGGTGCGCGATGCCTGGCAGATGTGGACTCCCAACAAGGCCCTGGGAATGACCGGCGTGCGAGCGGCCTACGCCATTGCGCCCGAAGCCGTGCCGCACGACGAGATCGATGCCTTGCGCGCCCTGTCACCATCGTGGCCCGTGGGCGCCCATGGCGAGGCCATGCTCACGGCCTGGACCGTACCGGCCACCCGCCAATGGCTGGCGCAAAGCCTGCAACGGCTGCGCGATTGGAAGGCGCAGCAGCTCAATCTGGTGCAGCGCCTGGGCTGGCAGGTACTGCCCGGCTCGCAGGCCAATTACTTTGTGGCGCGCTGGCCGCAAGCCCAGCAGGGCGACGCCATGCAGACGCGTCTGGCCCAACTGCGCGCGCAGGGCGTCAAGCTGCGCGACTGCGACAGCTTCGGCCTGCCCGGCTGCGTGCGCATGGGCGTGCTGGCGCCCGCATCCCAGAACGCCTTGCTGGCCGCCTGGCAGCCAATGGAGAAACACCATGCAATCGAATGAACCCGCTGCCGTGAATCTGCCCCTGCCCAGGCCCGGCCAGCGCCCCGCGCTGTGCGTGATGGTGCTGGGCACCAGCAGCGGCGCCGGCAAGAGCTGGGTGGCCACCGCGCTGTGCGCCTGGTACCGCGCCCAGGGCTACAAGGTGGCGCCCTTCAAGGCGCAGAACATGAGCAACAACGCGCGGGTGGTCTCCGCGCCGGGTGGTGCCTGGGGCGAGATCGGCACGGCACAGTACCTGCAGGCCCTGGCCGCAGGCTGCGCGCCCGATGTGCGCATGAACCCGCTGCTGCTCAAGCCCGAGGCCGACATGCGCAGCCAGGTCGTGCTGCTGGGCCGGGTCAGCGAGGAACTCTCGGCCTTGCCCTGGCGCGGCCGCAGCGCCCGCGTCTGGCCGCAGATTGCCGAGGCGCTGGACAGCCTGCGCGCCGACAACGATGTCGTCGTCATCGAAGGCGCAGGCTCCCCCGCAGAAATCAACCTGCATGCCAGCGACGTCGTCAACATGCGCGTGGCGCGCCACTGCGGCGCGCATTGCCTGCTGGTGTCCGACATCGACCGGGGCGGCGCCTTTGCCCACCTCTACGGCACCTGGGCGCTGCTGCCGCCGGAAGAACAGGCGCTGATCCGCGGCTTTGTGCTCAACAAGTTCCGGGGCGACGCCAGCCTGCTGGCGCCCGCCCCGCAGATGCTGCAGGAGCGCACCGGCGTGCCCACCGTGGCCACCATCCCCATGCAGTTCCAGCATGGCCTGCCGGAGGAGGATGGCGTCTTTGATGACCGTGGCTCTGGAGGAGGGGCGGGGCGCGCCGTGCACACCACCATCGCCATCATTGCCTACCCGCGCATCAGCAACCTCGACGAATTCCAGCCCCTGCTGCAGGTGCCGGGCCTGCGCGTGGTCTGGGCGCGCACGCCGGCCCAGCTGGCAGGCGCCGACTGGATCATCCTGCCCGGCTCCAAGGCCACGGCTGCCGATCTGGCCTGGATGCGGACCCAGGGCCTGGATGCTGCCGTTGCTGCACACGCTGCGGCAGGCCGGCAGGTACTGGGCATCTGCGGCGGCCTGCAGATGCTTGGCGAGGCGCTGATCGACCTGCATGGCGTGGACGGCAACGCAGCCGGCCTGGGCCTTCTGCCGCTGACGACCCTGTTCGCGCCCGACAAGACCGTGCTGCCCGCCAGCGTGCAACTGCCGCCGCTGCCGGGTGCGCTGGCGCCGCTGTCTGGCGTGCAGGCGCAGGTCTATGAAATCCACCACGGCCAGACCAGCGTGCGCCCCGACATGGTGGCCGCTGGCAGTGCCGTGGCCGAGCCCGTGCCCGGCCTGCTGTGGCACAGCCCCGATGGCCGCATCGCGGGCTGCTACTGGCACGGCCTGTTCGAGAACGCCGAGGTGCTGCGCGCCCTGTGGGGCGCCGAGGTGCCCACGCTGGACAGCGTCTTCGCACGCATGGCCGAAGGCGTGCAGCGCTGGTTTGCGCACCAGGCTTGACCCATGTCAGGGGCCGCTTGCAGGGGGCACGGCAAGCTGTAGGCCATGGCCTGCATGCGCAGCCGTGCTGTACCGATAAATGGGGAGCTGGAAAACACGCATGCTTGGGTCTTGACTTTTTTCACGAGGAATGGAGTGAAGCTATGAAGAACCCATGGATTCGTCCCCTGCAGCTGTGTATTGGCGCCGCCGTGCTTGGCATGGCCGGACTGGCCACTGCCCAGCCCGCCCCTGGCCCCGACGGCATGCCGCCCCCGCCACCCGCTGCGGAAAAGGCCAAGCCCCACCACCACCACAAGAAGCACGCCGAGCCCAAGGGGCAGGCCAAGCGCGGCTATGACCGCCGCGACCCGGCACAGCACGAGGCTGCAGCCGTCCAGGAGCAATCGCGCCGAGGCGGCGTCCAGTCGGGCGACCACTTCCAGCGCAATGCCGTGGCCCGCTGCGATGTCTTCAAGAACGAAGGCGACCGCCGCTCCTGCGTGGAGCGCGTCAAGGACGGTCAGGTCAGCGGCTCCGTCGAAGGCGGTGGCGTGCTGCGCGAGTACACCGAGCAGGTTCCTGTAAGGCAATAACAGCGCTGGCTGTTGTTCACCTGAGAAAACCCGCCGGGCCACGAAGCCGGCGGGTTTTTTTGTGGGCGAATGCAGGCTCTCGCGTCAGCAGCCTGTGGTGTGGTCCCTGCCGCAGGCAGCCGGTATCGAACCTCGACCGCAGAGATCTGGCCCGCCGCCACGCCCCTGTCCACCGGATTTGACCTGGGTCATACAAACCCATTTCACCCGCCCCGGACCGGCTCACACCGGCAAGGCATTTCTATGATGGCGCCGTACTTCCCATATGGAAAAAGGATTCATCCCATGCAAGCCTTCCGGATCGTGGTCATTGGTGCGGGGCAGACCGGCACTCCCTTGCTGCAGCAATTGCTGGACGCGCCCTTCGTGCAGTTGCTTGGGGTGGCCGACCTGGATTTGAACCAGCCCGGCATCGCACTGGCACGCGCGCGCGGCGTGCCGGTCACCACCCGGTTCATGGAACTGGTGGACGCGGCGGTGGACATCATCATCGACGTGACCGGCTCCCTGCAGGTGCGCGAATCGCTGCGCAGCAAGATGGTGGAGACCGGCAACACGCACACGCTGATCATGCATGAGGCGATTGCGCTGCTGATGATGTCGCTGTCGGCCGGCCGGCTGGTGACCAGCAAGCACAGCGATCTGGAATATTCCTGAACGCAGGCGGCGGATACGCAGGACAGCTATTCGCCCCATCCTCTCGTGCCTGGCGGATGACGGGCTGCCGCAGCAGACGCTACAGCTACAGCCACTCCTTCATCCACCCCAGCCCCTCGCTGGTGGCGTGAGCCGCCGCGCCGCGCGCGGGGCGGTATTCGCAGCCTATCCAGCCGTCGTAGCCCAGCTGGTCCAGCAGGCGGAACAGGTAGGGGTAGTTGACCTCGCCCACGTCGGGTTCGTGGCGTTCGGGCACGCCTGCGATCTGCACATGCCCCACGCGGCCCGTGGGCAGGTACTGGCGGATCTTCATGGCGAGGTCGCCTTCGACGATCTGGCAGTGGTAGAGGTCCATCTGGACCTGGACGTTGGGCTCGGCAATGTCGGCCAGCAGCGCATGGGCCTGGTCCTGGCGGCTCAGGAAGAAGCCGGGCATGTCGCGGCCGTTGATGGGCTCCAGCAGGATGGCGATGCCGTGGGGCGCGGCCAGCCGTGCGGCATGGCGCACGTTGGCGATGTAGGTTGCGCGCAGGATGTCATCGCTGGCGCCTGCGGGCTTGAGCCCGGCCATGACGTGGATGCGCGGGCAGCCCAGGGCCCGGGCGTAGGCCACGGCGCGTTCCATGCCCTGGGCAAATTCCGCTTCGCGCCCGGGGATGCAGGCCAGGCC
>NZ_JAELTK010000121.1:0-13421 GCF_016428765.1 Delftia sp. ASV31 | reverse complement strand
CCCTGCAATCCTGAGGCACCCGCATGCCATGGGCCCGCAAAATCCGCCAGAAACGTTCCAGAATCACACCATGACCGATACCGCTCCCCCTCCCTTCGTCTTCCACCAGGGCACGGCGCCGCTGCTGATCTCCATGCCGCATGCGGGCACCCATGTGCCTCCCGACATCGCCGCGCGCCTGACCGAGGAAGCCCGCCACGTGCCCGACACCGACTGGCACCTGCCGCGCCTGTACGAGTTCGCCAAGGCCATGGGCGCCTCCATCCTCGTGGCCACGCATTCGCGCTATGTGGTGGACCTGAACCGTCCGCCCGATGGCGCCAGCCTCTACCCGGGCCAGAGCGTCACCGGCCTGTGCCCCGTGGACACCTTCGACGACACGCCGCTGTACGCCGACCCGGCCGATGTGCCTGCAGACGCCGAGATCGCCGCGCGCCGCGAAGCCATCTGGGGCCCGTACCACGCACAGCTGCGCGCCGAACTGGACCGCCTCAAGGCCGTGCACGGCACCGTGGCGCTGTGGGATGCGCACTCCATCCGCTCGGTGCTGCCGCGTTTCTTCGAAGGCAAGCTGCCCGACCTGAACCTGGGCACCGGCAAGGGCACGAGCTGCGCGCTGGAGCTGGCCGAGCATCTGCTGGCCATTGCGCAGACCGCGCCGGGCCACACCGCCATACTCAACGGCCGCTTCACGGGCGGCTACATCACGCGCCACTACGGCCAGCCCGAGGCCGGCATCCACGCCGTGCAGCTGGAGATGACGCAGTGCAGCTACATGCAGGAAGCCCTGCCCTTCGACTACCTGCCCGAGCGCGCCGAACAGATCCAGCCCACGCTGCAGCGCATGCTGCAGGCGGTGCTGGACTTCGTGCGCAAGCCGACCTGACACGGCGCCGCGCCGGGGCCGCAGATCTTCATCGTCTGCATGGGCGTATTGCCTTGCAGCGTTGACCGGCTGGCCCTTTCTGTGTCCCGGCCTACCTGACCTTCACACTCTTCACTGCCTTGGAGGTGATCCGGTCAAGCTCCTTGCTGTGAAACAGGTCAATGCACTTCATTGTGTTGAATTCCGAGGGCACTGAGCCGCCGTATTTCAGGGCAACATACTTGGCAACCAGAGCCCGGAGGTCGTCATACACGGCCAAGTCTTGTTGACCAAATTCCAGGTAGGCTCCGGCGGTGGACCCGGCGTCCCTGGCCGTGCGCTCGTCCTGAGCCACTTGCGCCAGGCAAATGCTGAGCGCCCAATTCTTCAGAAGGGTCTTCTGGCTGTACTTGCTTGTTTGCGGGAGCGTCTGCGCCTGCACGGTTGCGCAAGCGATACCAGCCAAGACCCATAGCAGGACTGCGGGCTTCATGGCAATACCCAAATGGATGCCATATCGGGCACGAACGTGCCGTTGTCAGGGTCCGACATCAAGTGGCAAGTGTCAGAGCATTCTGTGCCGTTCCATAGGGTCACATGGCCGATTGCGTTGCCCCATCCGTGGCCTTTGACGACGATGATTCCCACTCCATCCATGTACTGTCTACCGTCAGCCCCACTCACGGTTTTGTAGGTGCTGCCCTCCGGAATTGGAAATCTCGTCATGTTGGGAACATAGCTCATCCTGATCAGCCTTCGTCGTGGCAGTGGCCCGGGCAGGGCCCGCCCATGGCCACGGGCGGCGGGTCGCCCAGCCAGCGGCGCGGCCCGGGGCCGTTCTGTGCGCACAGGTCGCCGGGGTTGTGCAGCACGCAGTGGCGCAGTGAGAGGCAACCGCAGCCAATGCACTGGTCCAGGCTCTCGCTGAGCCGCTGCAGCTCGCCTATGCGGTCGTCCAGCCGCTGCTTCCAGACCCGCGACATCTTCTGCCAGTCCCCGCCCGTGGGGACATGGCGGCTGGGCAGCTTGGCCAGCTGCTCGGCGATCTCCTCCAGCGTGAAGCCGATGCGCTGGGCGAACACCACGAAGGCGATGCGCCGCAGCGACGAGCGGTGGTAGCGCCGGTGGCCGCTGGCGCTGCGCACGGACTCGATCAGGTTCAGCGACTCGTAAAAGCGCAGCGCCGAGGCCTTGACCCCGCTGCGCTGCGCCACGTCGCCGATGCTGAGCAGCGGATCATCCTCGGTTTTCATGGTGGCTTTCCTTTGTGGCTTGACTTCAAGTTCACTTGAACTCGAAGAATGCGGCCATTCTGAGCGAAAGCACAGGAACAGGGCAACCGGGTCTGTACCGCCCATGCGAGCGTACTGGCCGGACTGCGAAATTCTTTGGCTGAGTGCTGCAATGACGCAGCTGCCGTTCATTCATACAGTAATGGGTCTCATTTGTATTGAATGGCATCGGCCGGAGGTTTCCATGTACATCGACAGCAGCAGCTTTCCCCTGGTCCGCATGGGCTACGAGCGCGACAAGGCCGTGGCCGTGGACCGCTTGCTGGAGGACTTCTCGGCCCTGCTGGCCCGCGGCCAGGCCTTTGTCTTCTTCAGCGACGGCGACATGTCCCAGGAGGAGCGCTCGCCTGAGGAGCGCAAGCAGGTCGTGCTGTGGATGAAGGCCCGCCGCCCCGAGCTCAAAAGCCTGGTGCGCGCCCTGGTCCACGCCGAGCCCGATGCGCAAAAGCGCGCCGAGGCCGAGGCCTTCGCACAGATGTTCGGCAAGGCCTGGGGCTATCCCATGCTGCTGGTGGCCTCCCCCGAGGAGGCGCAGCAGCGTGCACGGGAGCTGCTCGGGTCCGATTGATGACCGATTGACATGAACTGAGAGAAACACCATGAATGCCGTGGATTCAGCCCTGCTCAAAGTCCTGCCCGAGAGGTGGGACCCCGACCATGTGGACCGTCCCGTGATCGTCCTGCCCATGCGGTCGGGCCCCGGCGACTGGGGGATGAACTTCCATGCCCACCGCAAGAGCCAGCTCATGGTCACCCATGCGGGGCTGATCACGCTGGAGACCGATGCGGGCGTCTGCGTGGTGCCGCCGCGCAGCGCAGCCTGGATTCCGGGCGGCACGCTGCACCGCGTCAGCTGCAGCGGTGCGGCCAGCGGCTACGTGGTCTTTGTCGAGGCAGGGGCCGTGCGCCCCGTGCCCGGACCTTGCCATGCGCTGGCCGTCTCGCCCTTTCTCAGTGCGCTGCTGGACCGCGTGCAGGGCCTGCCGCAGGACTACGAGCCCGACAGCGGCGATGGCCGGCTCATGCAGGTGCTGCTCGACGAGATCCAGGCGGCGCAGCCCGAAGGACTGCACCTGCCCCTGCCGCACGACCGGCGCCTGCGCCGCATGACCAACGCCCTGTGCGAGCAGCCGCAGCTGCAGGCACGGCTGGCCGACTGGGCCCAGCGCATCGGCATGAGCGAGCGCAGCATGACGCGGCTGTTCCTGGCCGAGACCGGGCTTACGGTCAACCAGTGGCGCCGCCAGCTGCATGTGCTGACCGCACTGCAAAAGCTGTCCGAGGGGCTGCGCATACAGACCGTGGCAGATGCCCTGGGCTACGAGAGCGCACCGGCCTTCGTGACCATGTTCCGCAAGGCGGTGGGCACCTCGCCGCGCCGCTTTCTGGCGCTTCGCAGCGCACCCGTGGCGGGCGGGGCCGCAGGCCTCTGAGGCCTGCGGCCCCGCGAACATCACGACAGCCGCAGCCCCAGGCCCAGCAGCACGGCCACCACCATCGCAGCGGCAAAGACATCCCAGCGCCGTATGCGCCGGTAGCGCAGGAGCAGGACCAGCACGATGCCGATCAGCGTGATCAGGCGTGCCTGGAACACCGTGCCCAGCAAGAAGCAGATCACGATCTGCGTCCAGTAGGTCAGCAGGCCGGGCATCGGCGATGGGCCGGGTGCCTGGGCGTCGGGGCCCGGCGCCTGTGCGGGCTGCTGCTGCGGCGTGTCCACGGCCGGCCGTGCGGCCGCAGCTGCCTGGGCGCGTGCGGCCTCGCGCTCCTGCAGCCGCTGTTCGCGCCGCTGCTGGTCGGTCTTCTCGATCACGGGTGCCGCCGGCTCGGCCGGCTGCCACCACGTCTTGCCGCTGGCCAGCGCAGGCGCCTGCCCGCTGGCGGCCAGACGCCGGAACTGTGCGCTTGCGGGCGGCTGCGCACGCGCCGCCGCGCGGTCCTGCCGGCTGGCCTGCAGCAGGGCATCGTTGGCGCGGTCGATGGGGCTGCGCGTGAGCTGGCGGGCCTGGCCCAGCAGCGGGCCGCCCTGCACGGGGTCGACCTGGTACACGAACTGCGCCAGTCCCAGCAATTGCGAGGGCTGGGCTGCCTGCCCCTGCCAGTGCGCCGGCTTGCCGGCGCTGGCCTGCGTGGCGCGGTGCAGGGCGGCGCGCAGGCGCCTGCGCGTCTGGCGCGATACGCCGGGCTTGTCCGCGTTCACCACCAGCCCCGTGACCTCCTGGCGGCGGCCCTTGCGCATCACGCGCTCCTTGTCGGGGTGGGGCGTGAAGCCTTCGTCGCGCAGTATCCAGCGCACGCGGCCCAGCAGCCGGCCCACGTTGTCGCGCGCGGCCTCGCCCGAGGCCGAGAAGGTCAGGTCGTCCGCATAGCGCGTGTACACAAAGCCCAGCTGCCTGGCCAGGCCCAGCAGGCGGCGGTCCAGGCGGCGGCACAGCAGGTTGGTGAGCATGGGGCTGGTGGGCGCGCCCTGGGGCAGCACGCGCTCGCGCGCCTTGCCGCCGACGAAGAGCTTTTCGCCATCCACCTGCCAGGCCTGGGCGCGGTTTTCGCTGCACAGCAGGGCCAGGAGGGTGGCCATGGCCTCGCCATAGCCCAGATGACGGAATACTCCCTTGATGCGGCCGAAGGCAATGCTGGGAAAGAAGTCCTTCACATCCAGGTTGATGACCACGTCGTGGCCCGCATGCGGCGCGGCATTGCTCACGATGGAGCGGCCGGCCAGGAAGCCGTGCGCGGCATCGTGCGCGGGCACCTTGGCGAGGATGTTGTCCAGCACCCAGTACTGCGCGCGCTTGAGGCGCGGCATGGGCGCGGAGATCAGCCGCTCGCCGCCGGTCTTCTTGGGCAGGGTGAACGAGTGGTAGTGGTGGGTGCGGGCCACCTCGCGGTGAAAGCCCAGGAAACGCAGCTCGGCCACGGTGATGCCCATGGCATCGGCCAGCTGCGCCGCATCGGCAAGTTCCGGCAGGCCATGCCGGGCCAGCCTTTGCGGGTCGGCCTGCCGGCGTTCCCCGGCAGCAGGCGGTGCCTCACCGGCCTGCGGCCCCTGCAGGGCAGCGGAGACGCCGGGGCCCAGATAGCCCACGTGCGTGGCCCGCTTCGCATGCCAGGCCAGCGCCTTGTCGTGGCGCTCCTGGGCCTGGCGGCGTTTGGTTTCCTCGCGCTGGGCCAGCGCCTTTTGCATGCGCTCCTTGCGCATCTGGCGCAATGCGCGCTCGGGGTTCTGGCGCACGGCGATCTGCTGGCGCAGCTGGGCCAGTTCGCGCTGCAGCTCGCCTTCGCGCTGGATGTGGGCTGCGGCCAGCTGCGGCTGTCCCTCGCCCTTGGGCCAGAAGCCCAGGCGCTGCATCTCGTCGAGGATGACTTCCTGTTTGCTGGAGGCCTTGATGCGCTCGTAGATCTCGGCGCGTGTGGGTTGCGGCTGGCTCATGCGGCCACCCCGGCAAGGCGGGCCCGGCCGCCGTGCGGCGGGCAAAGAAATGGAGCGACGCGCTTCTCGTCGAAGAGCCCGCAGGGCTCACGGGACGGGAGCTGTTCGCTCGACGCCACCCCGCGACGGTATGCGTGTTTCGCTTGTGGCAAGCCACTCAGGAAAACGCATACCGTCGCTGGGGTGGCACAGTGAAAACGGCGCCCGTGGTGCATGAAACGGCAGTTCACAAGGGTGGCGAAACACCACCCGGATTGCAAGAGCCTGCGCGTCGCTCCGCGTGGCAGTGTAGAGCAATTGAAGCGGTTCACGCGATTTCTCCTTGTCCTGCGGCCTTCATCTGCAGGCCGGTCGGCTGGCGGGCGGCATCGAGCTGGGGCTGCGCCACCAGGCGCAGCGCAATCATGTGCTCGCAGGGCCCCTGGCGCAGCCGGTACTGCTGGTAGTGGTTGCAGCTGCAGTGCGCATCGGTCAGGCGTTCGTCGGCATCGAGTTCGAGCTGGGTGTCGAACAGGCGCTTGCCGTCGGCGCGCGGGATCTGGCCGGTGATGCGGCTGAACCCGTCCTTGCGGTCGATGCGCGGCGGGGCAATGGCCTTGCCGCGCACCAGGGCCAGCGCCTTGTCCTCCTCGGGGCTGGCGGGCTGCAATTGCTGCGCCGTCAGCGGCTCGCGCAGCAGTTCGCGCCAGGCGTAGCGCCCGGCGTCCAGGTCGTAGACCGCGCGCCCGGCCTGCATCCAGCGTGTCATGGCCGTGTGCACCTGGGCCGGGGCCAGGCCCGTGGCCTGGGTCAGATCCTGCGCGCCGGCCTGCCAGCACGACTGCAGCTGCCGGCCCACGGCCTGCACATCGGCAGGCGTGACCTCGGCCTGCGGCGCCATCAGGTGAAAGCGTGCGCTGGCGGCCCAGTCGTTGGCGCTCCAGCCCGACAGGCCCAGCGTGACCGTGACCAGGCCCAGCTCGATCACCCAGAAGCTGGGCATGCCGCTGCCCAGCAGGTGCACGCGCACGCGCGTGGCCTGGGAGATCAGCCGCTCCAGCGTGAGCAGGCGGCGGCGCCCCCACAGGCGGATGGTGCCGCCGCCCGTGCCCATGGCATCGCTGACGACGTGCGAGCGCCGGGTGGCCAGGCGCTCCTCCCAGGGCTCGAACACCACGGTGGGCGGCTGTCCCGGCGCCAGCTCGAAGCGCAGCGCGCGCGGGCCGTGGCGCTCGCGCCGGGCACGCAGACGTGCGCAGATGTTGAACAGGTCCATGGGATGCAGCTCCAGCACGGTGGCAGGCAGGGCCATGGCGCTGGAGACCTGCACGAAGCCGCGCAGCCAGCTGTCGGGCAGGTCGATCTTTTCCTCGCGCAGCGCGGGGTCGCCGCCCACCTGCACGGCAAAGCCGGCCGGGTCCAGCGTCAGCCGCGTGTCCCGGTAGTTGCGGATCTTCTGGAATTCTTCGTAGAGGCTGGCCGAGTAATCGATGTTGGTGGTGCCGCAGATGCGCTCGCCCGCATGCTCGAAGGCCTCGTGCCGGATGCTGACCGCGCAGTAGCTCGACTCGTCCTGGCTGAAGGCCTCGAACAGCAGCCGGTCCGGGTGCACGGTGATCACGGGGTCCAGCACATACCAGGCATCGCGGTTGGCCACGAACAGCCAGTCGAAGTACTTGCGCTGGGCCTTGTAGAAGGGGGAGAGCACCTGGTTGCGGGTCTCGCGCAGGTTCTTGAGTTCGGCGCTGATTTCCTTGGCGCGCGCCTGGGCGCCGCCGGTGTCGGCCATGAAGGTGGCCAGCATTTGCGCTTCGTGCTCCTGCAGCCATTCGCGGTAGGCCGTCTTGTCGCGGCCGCGCGTGCGCAGGTCGCTGACCACCACGCTGTGCAGCGCGGACAGCCCTTCGCGCACCTGCAGGTAGGCCGGGCCGTCGCGCCGGAGCAGGCCGTCGAAGCGCGTGGATGGGCGCAGCAGGTCGGGCGCGAAGGAGAAGGCCTGCTCGGCCGCCGTGTCGTTGACCTGCGTGCTGCCGTAGTACTGATAGCGAAATTCCATGTCCGATCGACTCCGTGCCTTGTTGCGGCGCTCAGGTTGAAGACGGGGCCTGGCCGCGCCGCTCCGCCGCCAGGGGCTGCATGAAGCTTTGCGCCAGCTGGGGATGGCGCTGCACGATGTCGCGCAGCCCGGCCACATAGTCGGGCTGGTCGGCATGGCTGGCGCTGACCACCTGCCGCGCAAAGATGGCCGCCACCACGGCGGCGGTCTCGGGCGCCTGCACCTGGCTGCGCAGGAAATGCAGCACGCGCGTCTTGCTGGCGCGCGCGCGGTGCACCTGGCTGAGCACGGCCAGGAAGTAGGGCTGCAGCTCCTGCAGGCGCGCCGCGCGCTGCGGCGCGGGCTCGTCGGGCAGGGCGAGCAGCCATTGCGTGACGAACAGCTGCACGCTGGTGGCGGGGTGCTGGGCCAGGCGCGTGAGGAAGAGGCTGGCCTCGGGCGCGCTCATGTGCTGCGCGAGCCGCTGGCGGCCCAGGGCCTGCACCCAGGGCTGGGCGTGATCGACCCAGCCGAGCAGCAGCTGCGGCGACAGGGCGCCGTCCGGCAGCCGCTGGCCGAACATCTCGCGTGCGTACTGCTGCGTGTCGGCAAACAGGGCGTCGGCCAGCGGCAGCAGCTGTTCGGCCTGCTCGGGCAGGGTCCGGTCCATGGGGGTGAGCTGCGCATCGATGCTCTGGCGGCTCAAGGCGCGCACGTCGGCATCGGCATGCCGGGCCAGCGTGGACCACTGGCGCAGCGTGTAGGCCTGCAGGTCCAGCGCCTTCAGGCCCCAGGCGCCGTAGCGCTGTGCGCCCTTGGCCTGCGCCTGCAGGGCGCGCCAGATGCCCGAGGCATCGCGGGCCGGGGCCACGGCGGCCAGCGGGCCGGTGAGCAGCCGCAGCGCCGCGTCGTGCACGCCTTCGGCCTTTTCCGCGCGGAACAGCACCTCGTGCAGGCGCTCGGCGATCTGGGCGTTGCAGCGCGTGTTGTACAGGGGAGTGCCGGCCAGGCGCTCGACCAGGGGCGCTGCCGCTGCACGCAAGGCGGCATGCGGTGATACGGCGAATTCGGCCAGCATGGCGGCCTGCTCGCACAGCAGGTCATCGGCCAGGCTCCCCATGAGCCGTATGCCGCAGGCCATGCGCGCAGGTTCCTCGGATTCCAGCAGCCCGCGCAGCGCCGCCGGCGGCAGGGTCCGCAGGCCCTGCGGATGCGCCAGCAGCCAGGCGGTGGCCATCTCCACCAGCGCCGTCACCGAGTGCGCCAGCAGGTGGTGCAGCGGCGGGGCCGGGGCGCTGGCGGCCTGCGCAGCCAGCGGGCCGTTGCCATCGAACAGCGCCTGCACGGCATCGCGGATATCGGCCAGCGCGGGGCTTTCGGCGTCCAGCGTGGGCAGCGCCGCCAGCAAGGCCAGGGCCACGGCTGCACCATCGGCATAAAACAGCAGGGCCAGGCCCTGGGTGCGCGAGCTGGCGGCCGGTGACAGCAGCAGGGCGGCCACCAGTTCGGCATCGCGCGCGGCGCCTGCGCGGTCACGCGACAGCCAGGCGCCCAGGTAGCTGGCGGCAGGCCCGTCGCCGCATTGCGCAAGCGCCAGCAGCCAGGGCCGGCGTGCCGCATCGTCGGTCAGCGAGACCATGCGCTGCTGCGCGATCCGAAGGCCCAGCGCAGCCGCCGGTGCATAGGTTTTGTGCAGCAGCGGCGCGGTGGCCGCTGCATCGAGGCCGTCCAGAAAGGCCTTCTGGTCCTGCAGGGCGCGCGTGAGCGACCACAGCAGCAGCGGGGACTGCGAACGGCCCACCAGTTGCAGCAGTTGCCCGGGGTGGGCATCCCACATGGCCGAAAGCCCTTCCACGCGCTGCGCGGGCAGCTGCTGCAGGTCCAGCGGCTCGTCGGTGTACCAGGTGTGGGCGCGGGCCGAGGCATGCAGTTGCGGCCAGTGCGGCAGCAGCAGCCGGGCGGCGAGCAGCCAGCGCGATTCGGGCAGGCGGCCGGAGCGCGAGGCAGGCTGGCCCGCGCAGCAGCGGTCCATGGCCTGGAGCAGGGCTGCGGCATGGGCGGCGCTTTCGCTGTGGTCGGCCGAGGCCATGCGCCGCAGCTGGCGCCAGCCGCGCAGGCGCAGGTACAGCGAGGTGTCGCGGCTGAAGACGGCACCCTCGTCGCGCGGGCCATCGAAGCGCGCATGCAGCACGGCCAGCAGGGCGTGGTCGCGCCGCCACTCGGCACGCTTGTGGATGCGCCGCAGGGCCGGCCACCATGCGCGCGTGAAGGGGATGCGCTCCATCCAGGCCAGCAGCTGCTGGTGGACGGCGCCGTCGTGCGCGCCCAGCGCATCGGCCGCCAGCAGCGCCTGTGGCTCAAGGGCCTGGAAGAAGGCCTGTTCGGCCTGCGGTCCGTCCTCTTTCGGGCCGTTTTCCTGAGGGGGAATCCCGGCCCACTGCGCCTGGTACTCCTGCAGCGCCGCCTGGCGTTCCTGCGGCTCCAGCAGGGCCAGCCAGGCCTGGTGCGCCAGATCGCGCGTGGCCTCGCTGGTGCCGCGTTGCGAGAGCGCCTGCAGGGCCACTGCCGCGCCGCCATCGCCCAGGCGCCCGATGAGGTAGGCCAGGCAGTAGTCGAGCAGATCGTCCCCCGTGCCCAGCAGTGCCACCAGGCGTGGAACCTGGGCATGCAGCAGGCGCTGGGCGGCGCCGCTGCGCGCGGGGTCCGCATACTCGGCCAGCCGCCACACCAACCGGGCCTGCTGGCCCGAGGGCATCAGCCGCCAGGCGCTGCCGTCCAGGCGTTTGCACAGGGCGGAAATGGCGCCGGCCTGCAGGGCCGACTCCGGCAGGCCTGGCGGCACCGTGGCCTGTCCCGGGGCCGGGCCGGGGGAGGGCGCCGGGCCTGCTTCAGCATCCAGCTCCGCAAAGCCCTCATGGGACTGCAGCACATCGCCCGCGCCCAGGCGCTGGCGCAGGTAGGCCAGCGCGCGCTGGCGTGCAGGCTCCAGCGCCTGGGGCAAGGGGGTGAGCGTGCTGTCATCGACCTGCGCGACGACGCCTGCCTTCAATTGCGTGACCTGCAAGGTCACGACATGGCGCGCTGCGTTGGCCGTGGTGTCGCCGCCCGGCATCTCCAGGGCCAGCACCCTCACGGTGCTGATGCGTTCGTTGCGTCCCTGTGGCCGGGACAGTGTGGCGTGAGCAAGCAGATTCATGCGGCAGGCATCCAGTGCTTTTCCATGGAGGGTGTCGGCGTTCGTCGGCGTTTTTGGCGGTTCTTGGCAATGCCTGGCCGCCACCCTGGGTCAGATGGCCTTGCAGTGTAGTGTTGGCGTCCTGCAGGTGCGGCAACGCGCGTGTGTCCGTCTGTGCGCGCCTGCGGCCGGCCGGGCCTGTCCAGGTCTTTCCAGGTCTTCTCAGGTCGTTCCTGGTCAATTGCCGCTGCGCTTGTCCGATCCGGCCAGCGATATCCCTGGCAAACCGTCCTCAATTTTCGTGGTGTCTTTGCGCGCGGATCTTGACTTCAAGTTCACTTGAACTTGAAGAATGCAACCCATTGTGAGCAACCGCCTGGAAGGCCTCCAGAGCCTGCGGTCCCGCCCCTTTTTCCGGCCCCGCCGCAGCCCCGGCAGCAGGGCCTTGCCCATCCCCCTCAAGGAGAGTCGATCCATGCCCGTTCTTCCACCGCCGCCGTTGCGGCGTGCCCTGTTCGGAGGCGCCCTGGCGGCGCTGGCCCTGCTTGCCGGCTGCCGCCCGCAGGCCGTGGGCGATGCCCACGCCAGCGACGGTCCGCCGCCTGCGCCCGAGGTGCTGGTGAGCGAGGTCGTGCCGGCCAGCGTGCGTGTCTGGGACGAGTTCAACGGCCGCATCGATGCCGTGGAGTCGGTCCAACTGCGCCCGCGCGTGTCGGGCTATATCGAGCGCATTGCCTTCAGCGAGGGGCAGGAGGTCAGGAAGGGCCAGTTGCTGTTCGTGATCGACCAGCGGCCCTACCGCGCCGCCCTGGCCAGCGCCGAGGCCGAGCTGGAGCGCACGCGCGCAGGCGCCGCGCTGGCCCGCACCCAGGACCAGCGTGCCCGCCAGCTGGTGGCCGAGCATGCCGTCTCGCGCGAGGAAGCCGATACGCGCGCCGGCGCCCTGGCCCAGAGCGCCGCCCAGGTGCGCGCCGCCGAGGCCGCGCTGGCGGCAGCCCGGCTCAACCTGGATTTCACCGAGGTGCGCGCGCCGGTCTCCGGCCGCGCGGGCCGCGCCCTGCTCACCGTGGGCAACCTGGCCCAGGCCGACCAGAGCGTGCTGACCACCGTGGTTTCGCAGGACCCGGTGTATGTCTACTTCGATGCGGACGAGCACAGCTTCCTGCGGCAGCAGCAGGCCGCCAAGGACACCAAGGGGCGGCCCGGCGTGCAGCGGCCCGTGCGTGTGGGGCTGGCTGGCGACGAAGGCTTTCCGCATGCGGGCAGCCTGGACTTCACCGACAACCAGCTCAACGCGGGCACGGGCACGGTGCGCATGCGCGCCCGCCTGCCCAATCCCGACCGCCTGCTGACGCCGGGCCTGTTCGCGCGCGTGCAACTGCAAGACGCGCAGGGCGCGGGCGGCGAGCGGCAGACGCTGCTGATCGACGACAAGGCCGTGCTCACCGACCAGGACCGCAAGTACGTCTATGTGGTGGGCGAGGGCAACAAGGCCGAGCGCCGTGACCTGGAGCTGGGCCGCATGGTCGATGGCCGGCGCGTGGTGGACAAGGGGCTGGCGGCGGGCGACAGGCTGGTGGTCGGCGGCCTGCAGCGCATCTACTACCCCGGCATGCCGATCAGCCCCAAGCCTGCGCCCGGCGACGGGCAGGCGGCGGTGGCCAAGGCGCCGGCCGTGGCCGCGCAGTGAACCGGGAAGCACCATGGACTTCTCCAAATTCTTCATAGACCGGCCGATCTTCGCGGTCGTGCTCTCCATCATCCTGTTCGCCGTGGGGCTGGTCGCGATTCCGCAGCTGCCCGTGGGCGAGTATCCCGAGGTCGTGCCGCCCAGCGTGGTGGTGCGCGCCACCTATCCGGGCGCCAATCCCAAGGAGGTCGCCGAGTCGGTGGCCGTGCCGCTGGAGGAGGCCATCAACGGCGTCGAAGGCCTGATGTACATGAAGTCGGTCGCGGCGTCCGACGGCAGCCTGCAGGTGGTCTCCACCTTCCGCCCCGACGTCGATCCCGACACGGCCGCCGTGCGCGTGCAAAACCGCGTCAGCCAGGCCCAGAGCCGTCTGCCCGAGGAGGTGCGCCAGTTCGGCGTGACCACGCAAAAGCAGTCGTCCACGCCGCTGATGTACGTGGGCCTGGTGTCCCAGGATGGCCAGCATGACGCGCTGTACCTGCGCAACTACGTCACGCTCAAGATCAAGGACGTGCTGGCACGCATTCCGGGCATTGGCGACGTGGGCATCTACGGCGCGGGCGACTACGCCATGCGCGTGTGGCTGGACCCGGACAAGGTGGCCGCGCGCCAGCTCACGGCGCCTGAGGTGATTGCCGCCATCCGCGAGCAGAACATCCAGGTCTCGGCCGGGCAATTGGGCGCGCAGCCCAGTCCGCAGAGCGCGGACAAGCTGCTGTCCATCAACGTGCGCGGGCGGCTGAAGACGCCCGAGGAATTCGGCAGCATCGTGCTCAAGGGCGGTGCGGACGGCCAGGTCGTGCGCCTGGCCGACGTGGCCCGCATCGAGCTGGGCGCCAGCGACTACACGCTGCGCTCGTGGAGCGACAAGAAGAACATGGCGGCCGTGGGCATCTTCCTGTCGCCCGGCGCCAATGCGCTGGGCGTGGCCGAGCAGGTCTACGCGGCCATGGAC
>NZ_JAELTK010000120.1:0-13524 GCF_016428765.1 Delftia sp. ASV31 | reverse complement strand
GCGCAGCGCATCGCTTTCCACGGCATCCAGCAGCAGTTGCGCGGCCAGGCGCACGGGCACGGCGGGCCGCAAGAGGCCCTGCTGCGCCCCGCGCTCCATGAAGCCTGCCAGGCCGTCGAGCATGCGCCTGCGGTTGGCCTCGAAGGCCGGCGCCAGCCCGGGCGAACGCGCGATCTCGGACAGGCATTCGGCGCTGAGCACGGCCCATTCCCGCTGGCGGCACAGCGCCTGGTAGGCGGCCAGGAATTGCGCCACCACAGGCAGCGAAGGGGCTGCGGCCCGCTCCAGCGCCTGCAGCAAGGGCAGCAGCTCGGTCTGCTCCTGCGTGGCGACCTCGGCAATCAAGGCCTGCTTGCTGTCGAAGTGGTTGTACAGATTGCCCAGGCTCACCGAGGCGGCCTGCGCGATGTCGCGCATGCTGGTGCAGTGAAAGCCGCGCTCCACGAAACACTGCAGGGCGGCCTCCACGATGACAGCCCGGCGCTCGCTGATGTCTTCTTTCTTTTTCATGCCCCGAATGATGAACGAACGTTCATTCATGGTCAACACCGGGGCATGAAATCACAGCGGCGGCAGGGGGCCCACGCCGGAAGGAACGGCCTCCTCGTTGGGTCTGCAGGGCTGGCGCAGCATGCGCCGGCAGTCCGGCAGCTGCCGCTCATGGGCATAGGCGATGTGGCCCAGCACGATCTTCGAGGGCCGGCTGCGGTCCAGCCAGACGGTGTTGGTCGAAGGCGTGGACAGATGGTCGAAGGCCCAGTACCCGGTCTGCGAAGGCGTGTCCAGGGTCACGCGCAGGCTGGAGCCCGCGCGGAACACATGGGCGAATTTCTGGATTTCCACGCGCATCAGCGTGGGCTCGCCGGGGCGCAGCGGGCGCACGGCGGCCTCGGTGAAATCGCCCCAGGGCCGCAAGGCGGTGGAGCGCTGGCCGTCCAGCGCACGCATGGACGCACGCAGCCAGCCGCGCTGCACGAACATCTCCTGGCCATCGGGACGCACCTCCGAGACGGTGACCTGCACATCGGTGTCGCCGGCCGTGGCGCTGAGCCACAGGTCCAGCGAGGCCTCGCCATAAAAGCTCAGCGCGCGCGGCAGCGGGGCCGTGGTGAAGCGCAGCAGGCCCTGTCCGGCGGGGCTGGCCGTCCATTGGCCCGCGCCGGACTCGGTGTCCGCGTCGGGATGGTTGGCCTCGGCGCCCGGCAGCGGGTAGCGGTAGCTGGCCGACTGGCGCTCGGCCTGCGGCGGCGCATCGCCCAGCCCGCCGCCCGGCTGCAGCCACAGCGTCATGGGCGTGACGCGCACGGGCAGCCGGTCAAAGCTGGCCACGGCCGAGGGGCGCAGCTGCCCATAGTCGCCCCCACCGTTCATCCACTGCATTTCCTGCGCCAGCAGCACGCGCGGCGTGTGCTCGAAGCCATTGCTCTCGCCCTTGAGAAAGCGCGCATAAAAGCGCTTCATGGTCTCGCGCAAAAAGGGGGCGTTGTCGGTGTGGTGGTCGCCGTTGGAGCTGATCAGCCACATCTTGTCCGGGGCGATGCTGTCCTCGTAGTAGCCCATGCGGGTGCCCACCTGCTCGTCCTGCCAGGACTGGGTGCCCAGCGTGGGGATGTCGATGCGGTGCGTGGAGTTCATGGCGCTCTTTAGCGCGTAGCGGGCGCCGAAGAAGCGGTCCTCGTCCAGCCAGCGCGCCATGTCCAGATCGGGGCGCTGGATCTTGCGGATGTTGTCCTCCACGACCTGGGCGCATCCGGTATCGCCGTCCAGCGCCCTGGCATCGTCGGCGGCCTTTCGCCATATCGCGGGGAACTGCCGCCACCAGTTGGCGGGAAAGCCGATGTTCTGGATGCCGCCCGGATAGGCCACGTCGCGGTAGGGATCGGCCACGTTCTTGCCCGGCGCGATCGCCTTGAGGCTGGGCGGACGCTGGGCCGCCACCCACAGCTGGTCGTAGCCCGAGTACGAATAGCCCACCATGCCCACCTTGCCCGTGGACCACGCCTGGCGCGCCGCCCACTCCACCGCATGCGCCCCGGCCGCGCCCACGGAGGCGTCGGCCCACTGGTTCTCGCCCGTGGAGCAGCCCGTGCCGGGCACGTTCAGGCCCATCACGGCATAGCCTTCCTTGGTCCACTCCTGGGTGGTCTGGTCCGTGACCGAGCCCGATCCGTAGCCGTCGTACTCCATCAGCACGGGAAAAGGCCCCGGCCCCTTGGGAAAGACCACCGAATAGCGCATCTTGTTGCCGTCAGGCAGCTGGATGTAGCCCCAGATGCGCGGCCCGGGGTTGGTGCTGCCCGAAGAGCCCCCGCCGCAGGCCGCAAGGCCCAGGGCAAGGGTGGCGATGCCGGCCGCGCCGAGCCACGCGCGGGAATGGCGAAAAGTCATCATGGATGGTCCTCCTGGTTGCTGATGCAGTCATGCCCGCAAGGGGGCAGGCCGCAATGTAGGACCGTCCGGGCACATGGCGCACGCACAGGCTGAAGGGGGGCTGAAGTGGCGCTGAAGGGGCGCTGAAGCGCGCCTGAAGACAGGCTGAAGGCGAACGCGGCCAGTCGCCACTGCCCTCGGCCTCGGGGGCGGCATGGACTGGCACGAGATGGTGATGGCGCTTGGAGCGACGGAACTATCCATCGCCCCCGCAGTCGAACGGCCTTCGCTGGAGACCTCAACGCATAACAGCCCGGCCCACACTCCATCGTTGCCGATGGAGCCACTGCCTGAACAGGCAAAGGTGAAACTGTCATGCAATGTCCCGCCTGCCGAGATGCCACGCTCATCATCTCCGAGCGCCAGAACATAGAGATCGACTACTGCCCCCAATGCCGCGGAGTCTGGCTGGACCGCGGAGAGCTGGACAAGCTCATCGAGCGCTCCGCCGCCCAGGCACCCTCCGTGCCCGCCTCGCCAGCAGCCTATGAACGCCCGCAGGAACGGCGCGCGGGCCCTGACGGATCCCATGACCGGCGCGAGCACTCCAGCCACGATGGTTACCGCCGCAAGAAGCGCGAAGGCTTTCTCTCCGATCTTTTCGACTTCTAGCACCAGGGCAAGTCCGCTGCGCCGGCATCGGGACATGGCAGCCGCGCCCCACTATGATTCGGCTTTCAGTTCCTTGTCCCCATGCCCCGCGCCCGCACACCCAAGCCCGCTCCTGCCGAAGAGAACACGGCCCCGTCCAGCACTGCAGCGCCGGGGCCGTCCATCGACGCCTCCTTCCTGCACACCCTGGTGGGCTACAACGCCCGGCGTGCCTCGCTGTCCATCATCGAAGTGTTCGTGGAGCGCATGGCCACCCACGATCTCAAGATGGTGGAGTTCTCCGTGCTCTCCCTGGTGTCCCACAACCCCGGCATCACTTCGCGCCAGCTGTGCGCGGCGCTGGATGTGATGCCGCCCAACCTGGTGGGCCTGATCGCGGCGCTGGAGCGCCGCAAGCTGATCGAGCGGCGCACCCACCCCACCGACCGCCGCGCCGTGGGCGTGCACCTGACACCGGCCGGCGCCGAGCTCACGGCCCGGGCGGAAAGAACGGCGGCGGAATTGGAACTGGATGCCACCTACCGCCTGACCGACGCCGAGCGCAGGACGCTGATCCAGCTGCTGCAGAAGATCTACAACTGAGCGCGCTCAGTCCGCCTTCTCCGCTGCCGGCTGCTCCAGCCCCAGCAGCCGCACCGCGTTGCCCTTGAGGATGCCGGGCATCACCTCGGGCTTGAAGCCGGCTTCCTGGAAATCCTTCATCCAGCGCTCGGGCGTGATCAGCGGATAGTCGCTGCCGAAGAGCACGCGGTCCTTGAGCAGGGTGTTGGCGTACTGCACCAGCTGCCGGGGAAAGTACTTGGGGCTCCAGCCCGACAGATCGATCCAGACATTGGGCTTGTGCAGGGCCACGGACAGGGCCTCGTCCTGCCAGGGAAAGCTGGGGTGGGCCATCACGATCTGCATGTCGGGGAAGTCGATGGCCACATCGTCCAGGTGCATGGGATTGCTGTAGGCCAGGCGCAGGCCGCCGCCGCAGCGCATGCCGCTGCCTATGCCGCTGTGGCCCGTGTGGAAGATGGCCGGCAGTTGGTGCTCGGCCACCACCTCGTAGATCGGCCAGGCCATGCGGTCGTAGGGATGGAAGCCCTGCACCGTGGGGTGGAACTTGAAGCCCCTGACGCCCTCTTCCTCGATCAGCCGCCGCGCCTCGCGCGCACCCATGCGGCCCTTGTGCGGATCGATGCTGGCGAAGGCCACCATCATGTCGCTGTTGGACCGCGCAGCCTCGGCGATCTCCTCGTTGGGAATGCGGCGCCGGCCCAGCTGCGACTCGCTGTCCACCGTGAACATCACCAGGCCCAGGTTGCGCTCGCGGTAGTAGGCCACGGTCTCGGCGATGGTCGGGCGCCGGCCGTTGCCGAAGTACTTGTCGGCGGCGCGGTCGTACTCCTCGCCGTAGTTGTCGAACGGGTTCCAGCAGCTCACCTCGGCGTGCGTGTGGATGTCGATGGCAATGAGCTTTTCGTGGTCCATGTCTGTCTCCTGTGCGGCCTGCTGCCTGCCCCGGCATCAAGGGGAAGTCCCAATAAGAAATTCGCAAAGGCCGCTTGAATTGGTTATTAAATATAACCAAAATCGCGACCATCAGAAAGCGATGCGGATGCGGGCAACGGCTGCCACGCAACGGTTTCGCGCTGAGGCTTCACACCACCTTCCGAGGAGACAGACATGGACAGAAAGATCCACAAGACCCGTTCCCGCGCCTTGCCGGCCGCGCTGGCCGCCGCCCTTCCCGCCCTGCTGCTGTCGGCCTGCGGCGGCTCGAGCGACGGCATCGCGCAGCTGGCCGAAGCCCGCCCCGCCACGCTGCTGTCGTGCACGGACCTGGCCGCGAAAATATCCTTCCCCAACACCCGCATCACCGCCGCCGAGACCGTGGCAGCCGGCACGCTGACGGTGGCAGGCAAGCCCATTGCCGAGCACTGCCGCGTGACCGGCCGCATGCACGAGCGCGTCAGCACCGTCGACGGCCAGAACTACGCCGTGGGCTTCGAGATGCGCCTGCCGCGCGACTGGAACGGGCGCTTTTTCTACCAGGCCAACGGCGGGCTGGACGGCGTCGTGAGCACGGCCGTGGGCGCGCTGGGCGGCGGGCCGCTGGGCAATGCGCTGCAGATGGGCTTTGCCGTGCTCAGCTCCGACGCCGGGCATGCAGGCAGCCTGGGTCCCTTCTTCGGCCTGGACCCGCAGGCGCGGCTGGACTATGGCTACCAGGCCGTGGGCAAGCTCACGCCCATGGCGCGCAGCGCGCTGCAGACGGCCTATGGCAAGGGCCCGGACCGCTCCTACCTGGGCGGCTGCTCCAACGGCGGGCGCCACGCCATGGTGGCGGCCTCGCGCTATGCAGACCAGTACGACGGCATCATTGCCGGCAACCCCGGCACGCGCCTGCCGCTGGCGGCCATTGCGAACATTGCCGGTGCCCAGGGTTATGCGAAGCTGGCCACCACGACACAGGATCTGGGCACGGGCTTCACCCAGGCCGAGCGCCGCCTGGTCAGCCAGGCCGTGCTGGCACGGTGCGATGCGCTGGACGGCGCCACCGACGGCATGGTGCAGGCCGGCGCAGCCTGCCAGGCAAGCTTCGACCTGGCGCGCGACGTGCCCACCTGCGGCGGCGCGCGCGACGGCAGCTGCCTCAGCGCCGAGCAAAAGAGCACCATTGCCGGCCTGTTCAAGGGCGCCACCACCAGCGGCGGCAGCCGCATCTACAGCAGCTTCCCGTATGACGCGGGCCTGGATACGGCCGGCTGGGCCGGCTGGAAATTCTCCAACCCCATCAGCCGCGACTCCGGTGCCGTGGCCTTCATCTGGCAGACGCCGCCGGAAAGCGCCGCCAGCTTCAACGACGCGCAGTTCGCCCTCAACGGCAGCGTGGACAGCATGCTGGCCAAGGTGCAGGCAACCAACGGCACCTTCACGGAAAGCGGCCTGTCGCTGATGATGCCGCCCGACTACGGCAAGCTGCCCGTGCTGCGCAACCGGGGCGCCAAGCTCATGGTCTACCACGGCACGGCCGATCCCATCTTCTCCAGCGACGACACCGTGCAGTGGTACGACACGCTGCGCCGCAACCATGGCGATGCAGCCGACTTCGCCCGCCTGTACCTGGTGCCCGGCATGAACCACTGCAGCGGCGGCCCTGCCACCGATCAGTTCGACATGCTCAGCTCCCTCGTGGCCTGGGTGGAGAAAGGCCAGGCCCCAGACCGCGTGATCGCCAGTGCGCGCGGCGCAGGCAATGCGGGCGGCGCCAACACCGACCTGCCCGCCACCTGGTCGCCCACGCGCACCCGGCCGCTGTGCCCCCATCCGCTGGCCGCCCGCTACAACGGCAGCGGCGACATGGAAAGCGCTGCCAGCTTCAGCTGCCGCTGACCGTGCCGTGACGGCGGGCGGCGCCTGAACGGTCTCCTGAACGGCCCGCCCCCTCCGCCCTCATCCACCCCTTGTCCGCAGTCCCGCCCCCGGCGGGGCCGGGCACCGCTGCGCCCGAGAAAAGGCGCGCGGACACCCACGCCAAGACGGCAACGATTTTTCAAACCAGAGGAGACATCACCATGCAAAAAACCCCTTCCCCGCTGACCCTGGCCGCCGCCGCCGTGCTGGCCCTGGCCGGCTCCGGCGCCAGCTTCGGCGCCTTCGCGCAAGGCACCTCCAGCGTCACGCTCTACGGCATCGTCGATGTGGGCGTGGAGCACCTGAACAACGTGGCGGCGGGCGGTGGCCTCAGCCGCATGCCATCGACCACCAGCCTGGTGCCCTCGCGCTGGGGCCTGCGCGGCAGCGAGGACCTGGGCGGCGGCCTCAAGGCCATCTACACGCTGGAGTCGGGCTTTGCGCCCGACCAGGGCACCTTCAACCAGGGCGGGCGCGGCTTTGGGCGCCAAAGCTGGGTGGGACTGGGCGGCAACTGGGGCAGCCTGACCATGGGCCGCCAGAACTCCATGCTGTTCTGGTCGCTGCTGGACTCGGACATCATCGGCCCGGCCGTCTTCGCCATGGGCTCGCTGGACGCCTACATTCCCAACTCGCGCGCCGACAACATGCTGGCCTGGCGCGGCAACTTCGGCGGCCTGGCGCTGGGCGCGGGCTACAGCTTCGGGCGCGATGCCGTCAACGCAGGCCCCAGCCCTGCCGGCACCAACTGCCCGGGCGAGAGCGGATCGGACACGCAGGCCTGCCGCCAGTGGTCGCTGTACGCCAAGTACGACACGCCCGTCTGGGGCCTGGCGCTGGGCTACGAGCAGCAAAACGGCCGCACGCCGGCCTCGTCCACCGACCCGGTGTTCGGCGGCATGACCTCCAGCGCCAAGCATGACGAGCGCCTGCACCTGGGCGGCTACTTCAAGCTGGCCGGCGTGAAGGTCGGCGGCGGCCTGCTGCGCCGCGACAACGATGCCGATGCCGTCAAGCCGCGCAGCAACCTCTGGTACGTGGGCGCCTCGTACCCGGTCACCGAGGCGCTGGTGGTCGAAACCCAGTGGCTGACGCTGCGCTACCGCGGCGTCTCGGGCTACGACTCCGACCTGCTGGTGGCACGCGCCATCTACAACCTGTCCAAGCGCACGGCGGTCTACACCCAGCTCGGCCACATCCGCAACGACCGCCTGGCCACCGTCTCGGTCAGCGGCGGCGCCCCGGGCAGCAACACCGCGCCGGGCCGCTCGCAGACCGGCATCAACGTCGGCATCCGCCACATGTTCTGAGCCTGTTCTTTCCAGCTTTCCTTTTTTCGATTTCACCAGGAGACATCCATGCAGATGCATCGCCGTCATTTCGTCCAGGCCCTGGGCAGCGCCGCCGCCCTGGGGTCGCTGTCGCCACTGCAGGCCCTGGCCCAGGCACTGGACCAGGTCAAGATCATGTACGGCTTTCCGGCAGGCAGCTCGGGCGACAGCGTGGCCCGCCGCGTGGCCGAGCGGCTGGGCGGCACGCCCTACAGCAAAGGGCCGGGCTTTGTGGAAAACAAGCCCGGCGCCGGTGGCCGCATCGCGGTGGAGGCCCTGAAGAACGCCTCGCCGAACGGCTCGGTGCTGGCGCTGGCGCCCGTGTCGGCCTTCTCGGTCTACCCGCACATCTACCCCAAGCTGACCTACAAGCCCGAGGACGCGATCCCCGTCTCCATCGGCGCCGTCATCTACCACGGCCTGGCCGTGGGGCCTGCCGTGCCGGCCGAGGTCAAGACCCTCAAGGACTTCCTGGCCTGGGCCAAGGCCCACCCCGACCGGGCCAACTTCGGCTCGCCGGGCGCGGGCTCCATGCCGCACCTGCTGGGCGCGCTGCTGAGCCTGCGTTCGGGGGTGGAACTCAAGCACGCGCCCTATCGCGGCACCGTGCCCAGCATCACCGACCTGGTGGGCGGCCAGGTCGCGGCCACCATGAACCCCAGCGGCGACTACCTGCAGTACCTGAAGGCCGGCCGCCTGCGCGTGCTGGCCACCTCGGGCAAGCAGCGCTCGCCCTTCCTGCCCGACGTGCCCACCTTCACCGAGCTGGGCTTCCCCGATGTCACGGTGGAGGAATGGTTCGGCTTCTACGCTCCCGCCAAGACCCCGGCCACCACCATTGCCAACGCCAACGCGGCCATCACGGCCGCGCTCAAGGACAAGGCCGTGATCGACGGCCTGGCCGCCCTGGGCCTGCTGGCGCGCGGCAGCACGCAGCAGGAAATGGCGGCCGACCAGCAGGCCGAGTTCGAGCGCTGGAGTTCGCTGGTCAAGCAGATCGGGTTCACGGGCGAGTCCTGATCAGTCGGCGGCAGGCCCATTCCCCTTCACGGGACAAGGCCACACTCATGCAACAAATAATGTTTCATGAAACAGAACAGCCAATTCTCGGACGTCCTCCATGTGCTGCTGCACATGGCCGAGGGCGATGGACCTGCCACCTCCGACATGCTCGCCGCCGCGCTGCAGACCAACCCGGTCGTGCTGCGCCGGTTGATGTCGGGCCTGCGCGATGCAGGCCTTGTCACCTCCGCCAAGGGCCACGGCGGGGGCTGGGTGCTTTCTTGCGAACTGGACCGCACCACGCTGCGCGACGTGCATGAGGCCCTGGGCGCCCCCGGCCTGGTGGCGCTGGGCTTCAGGGAAGACCGGCCCGAATGCCTGGTCGCCCAGGCCGTGAACGAAGCCCTGAGCGACGCCGTGCAGCAGGCCGAGGCCGCCCTGCTCGCCCGCCTGGGCACGGTGACGCTGGCTGCCCTGTCCCATGACTTCCACGCCCGCCTGGCCCGCCATCGCGCAGCAGGCGGCCAGGGTTGGCACCAACTGCAGGAGCACTCGCATGAAACACGTTGATTTCGCCGTCATCGGCGGCAGCTATGCCGGCCTGTCCGCCGCGCTGCAACTGGCGCGTGCGCGCCGCCAGGTGCTGGTGGTCGATGCCGGGCTGCGGCGCAACCGCTTCGTGGACCAGGCCGGCGAGACATCGCACGGCTTTCTCACCCAGGATGGCGTCGCCCCCGCCCAGATCGCCGCCCAGGCCCGGCAGCAGTTGATGGCCTACCCCACCGTGCAGTGGCTGGACGGCACGGCCGAAGACGCCCGCGTGGCGCCCGATGGCCGGCTGGAGTTCCGTGCAGCGGGCGCTGCCATCAGCGCCGCCCGCCTCGTCCTGGCACTGGGCGTGCATGACAGCCTGCCGCCCGTGCCGGGACTGGCCGAGCGCTGGGGCCGCAGCGTCTTTCACTGCCCGTACTGCCACGGCTACGAGATGAATGCGGGGCGCATCGGCATCATCGCCAGCTCGGCCCTGGCCCACCACCACGCCGTCATGCTGCCGGACTGGGGCCAGACCACACTGCTGCTCAACGGCGCCTACACGCCCGGCGCCGAAGAACTTTCCACCCTTGCGCGCCGGGGCACCCAGGTGGAGACCACGCCCATCGCCCGCCTGGAAGGCCGGGCCGACGTGGTGCTGCAGGACGGCCGCCGCCTGGTGATGGACGGCCTGTTCACCCAGCCGCGCACCCGCATCGCCAGCCCCGTGGCCGAGCAGTTGGGCTGCGCCCTGGAAGATGGCCCCATGGGCATCTTCATCAAGGTCGCGGAAGGCCAGGCCACCAGCGTCCCCAACGTGTTCGCCTGTGGCGACGCGGCCCGCGCGGCCGGCAACGTGGCCATGGCGGTGAGCGATGGCGCCATGGCAGGCATTGGCGCACACCGGTCGATGATGGGATGGTGAGCTGCGGCGCCCGCCCTATCCGAAAATGGCGCCTCCCGCATCCAGCGACGGAGGCCGCAGAAGATCGGCATTGACGCCCATGGCCTCGCTGGCCCGCTCCACGGCCTGCCACAGCGGGGCGGGCATCTGCAGTATTTCCTCGGGGGAGTTCGCGCGGGCAATCCAGTCGCTGATCTCAACGTGCTGCTCGGGAGTGAGCAGGTCCAGGTTCAGCATTTCGTCAATGGTCTTCATCGGGTGTCGGTCTGTCGCTCTTGTGCGGGAGATATGTGGGAGATATGCGGGAGAGGTGCGGGAGAGGTGCGGGAGATGTGTGGGAGAGGTGCGGAAAGGAAAACGCCCGTGCATTGTCAGCGGTCCGCGGCAGGCAATCGCTGCAGCAGGGCATCGCGTGCGCGCAGGCCGGCATTGGGCTTTTGGGCCTGCTCATCCTGGATCAGCGTGGCGAACACCAGCCTGCGCTGGTCCTTGGTGGCCCAGCCCACATACCAGCCGTAGGCCCGGCTGGCATCGTAGCGGTTGTCGCTGCCGGGCGACCCGGTGCCGGTCTTGCCATGCACGGTCCAGCCGTCCACAGGCACGGGGTGCCGGGTGATGCGCGCAGTCATGTCGATGGCCTGACTGCTCACAGACAGTTCCCGGCGCACGATCTTGCGCATGAAGGCCACCTGCTCGACCGCCGAGATGCGCAGCGAGGACACCACCCACGCGCCGTTGTGGCCGGGATGGGCCACGGCAACGGCGGAGACATCCTCGTTGCCGTACTGGAAGGCCCTCACGTAGGCGCCAAACCGCTGCTGGCCCAGCTCCCGCGCCACCTGCTGCGAGTACCAGAACACCGAGTCCTTCATCCAAGCCTGGGGCGTGATCTCGCGCCGCCAGGCATCGCCGCCCCAGTCCGGATACTCCGGTTGGTACGGCCACGCGGGCCGGGACTCGTCCTGCAGGATGCCGGCGTCATAGCCCATCAGGCTGATGGCGATCTTGAAGGTGGAGGCCGGCGTGACGCGCTCGGCACAGGCCGGGCCGCTGTGCACCAGGGACTGGCCCGTGTCGGCGTCGGCGACGATGGTGCACAGTTCGTGCGCGCAAGCGGGAAGGCAAAAAAATGCTGCCACGACCGTGGCAGCGGACCCAGGAAATCCATGCATGTGCTGTGTACTGTGTGCTGTCTGATGCAGTGTTAGTGTCTGGCGCGATCATAGATGCGCGCGCAGCCTTCGCAACGCCCATGCAGCAAACATCCCCCACAGCGTCCTCGGCGGCCACGTCAGGAACGCGCCGAGGGCAAGGGCTTCAGGGCTTCAGGCTTTGAGGCCCTGGGGGCCGGTCAGCCGGCCTCCGCCTCCTGCAGTTGCCGCCACATCACCTTGCCGCTGCCGCTCTTGGGCAGGGCCTTGACGAACTGCACGATCTTGGGCGCCTTGTAGACGGCCATGTTCTCGCGGCACCACTGGATGATGTCCTCGGCCGTGGTGTCTTCCTTGCCGGCCCGCAGCACGACGACGGCCTTGACCGACTCGCCCCGGTAGGCGTCGCGCGTGGAGATCACGCAGGCTTCCTGGATGGCGGGGTGGCGGAACATCAGCGATTCGACCTCGGCCGGCCAGACCTTGAAGCCGCTGGCGTTGATCATGCGCTTGAGGCGGTCGGTGATGAAGTAGTAGCCGTCCTCGTCCACGTGGCCCAGGTCGCCGGTGCGAAAGAAGCGCTTGCCGTCGATCTCCATGAAGACCTGGGCCGTGGCGTCCGGCCGCTTCCAGTAGCCGTCGAAGACCTCGGGTCCGTGGACGACGATTTCGCCCTGCTCGCCCTGCGGGACATCGGCGCCGGTTTCGGGGTCGATGACACGCGCCTCGGTGCTCATGAAGGGAATGCCCAGGCATTGCTGCTTGGGATGCTCGAACGGGTTGCTGTGCGTGGGCGCGGCCGTCTCGGTCAGGCCGTAGCCCTCGCTGAAGCGCAGGCCGTATTGCTCCAGCAGCCGCTGGGCCACGGCCTGTGGCATGGCCGCACCGCCGCCGCCGATGTACTTGAGGCTAGTGAGGTCGAACTGCGCAAAGTTGGGGCTGCCCAGCAGGTCGATGACCATGGTGGGGATGTTGGTCCAGCTGGTGACCTGGTAGCGAGAGATCAGCCGCCCCGCCAGCTCGCGGTCCCAGCGCGGCATGACGACCAGGGTGGCGCCCACGAAGATGGCCGTGTGCAGCACCGAGACCATGCCCGTGATGTGGAACATGGGCACGACGGCCAGGACCACGGTCTCGCTGGTGCCGCTGCCCCAGTAGCTGCCTGCCACGGCGTTGTGGTTGATGGAGCGGTGCGGGTGCATGCAGCCCTTGGGGTGGCCCGTGGTGCCGCTGGTGTAGGGCAGCACGGCCATGTCGTCGCGGCCCACCACATGGGGCGGCGCGGCGTCGGTGCAGGCCAGGGCCTGCTGCCAGGTGTGGACGCTGCCGCCATCGAGCACGGCCGGCTCACGCCGGGTGAGCAGCCAGTCGTGCCACTGCACGGGCGGGGCATCGTCGCCCTGCACCCCGGCATCGAAGGCGTCCGTGAACTGGGTGACGACCAGGTGCTCCAGCCGCTGGCCGGGCGCCAGCGCATTGCTGGCCTTGGCCAGTTCGGGGGCCAGGTCGGCCGTGGTGATGGCGACCTTGGCGTCGGCGTCGGTGATGTAGTGCCTGAGCTCCTCGGCCATGTTCATGGGGTTGACCGGCACCACCACCGCATTGGCGCGGAAGATGGCGTAGTGCGCCAGGATGAGCTGGGGCGTGTTCTGCATCAGCAGGATCACGCGGTCGCCGCGCTGCACGCCCAGGCTGTGCAGGTAGGCCGCCATGCGTTCCGTACCCTCGCACAGCTCGCGGTAGCTGATGGAGCTGCCGAAGTAGCGGATGGCTGCCTTGTCCGGGTAGCGTCGCGCATTGACGGCCAGGTTGTCCCAGACGCTGGTGGCGGGCACGGTGATGGAATGGGGCAGGCGGCTGGGCCAGAAAGCGTAGTGCGCGGGCTGGGAGGGCATGGGTGGATGGGCTTTGAAGTGTCGGTGAGTGGAAGGGACGGCGGCAATCCGCCTTGCCAGCGAGGCTAGGCCCACACCCGCTTCCCGGCATTGGGGAAGGCCCCAGGAGATCGTCGCCAAAGTGACGCTTGAGCGCCCATGGCATACCGATGCCACCGCAACTCGCCTTGTGCTTTCGCAAGCCGGCCACGGGCACGCCACGGACACGCCACACGTACGCCGCAGGTACGATGGCGCCATGCCCTCCACGCCCGACATGCCCCACC
>NZ_JAELTK010000011.1:0-98162 GCF_016428765.1 Delftia sp. ASV31 | reverse complement strand
CCCCCCCCCCCCCCCCCCCCCCCCCCCCCCCCCCCCCCCCCCCCCCCCCCCCCCCCCCCCCCCCCCCCCCCCCCCCCCCCCCCCCCCCCCCCCCCCCCCCCCCCCCCCCCCCCCCCCCCCCCCTCTCAATCCCACGCCCACCACCGACATCTACACTGTTCGCATTTCGTCGGCAGCGTCAGATGTGTATAAGAGACAGTTTCTGCACCTATTTTCTGACGTCAATCCAGCCCATCTCAATTCCATAGCGAATGAGATCAATGTCCTTGCGTATACCCAGCTTGTTCATGACAGCCACCTTGTGCGTGCTGACCGTCTTGATACTGCGATAGAGTTTTTTTGCTATCTCGGACACCGTCATGCCAGAGATGAAAAGAAGCAGAACCTCTTCTTCCCGTTTTGAGAGCTCTATCGATGTACGCACCGCGCCCAGCCATTCTCCTCCCAGCAGCTTGCTTGCACTGGGAGATATGAATTGACCATCCGTGTATGCAGCGTAGATGGCGGGCAGCAGACTTCCCAAAGAATCCGTTTTATGGACAATTCTGTAGATTCCTTGGTTGGTAAGAGATTTGATGATTCCAATATTCTCTATCATTGTGAGCATGACGATCTTGACACTTGGAAATCTTTTACGAATGACATTCAGCATCACCAGACCATCACCGTAGGCTCCACCGGGCATGGAGTAATCAGTCACCAGCACATCACATTCGTTTTTCTTCAGAAAGCTTATGATTTCCGTGGAGTTTTTTGCTCGACCCACAATCTCTATTTCATGCTTGTCCTCCAAAACACTTTCTATGCCTGCCAGAACTGCCGGATGGTCATCGGCAATTAATATCCGCAAGACGAAATTTTTCATGACTCAAAAAATTAAGATAATTCGCACGAAGAACATTCCTATTCTAGACAGCCGACTACTAGGATTTAATTGGATTTGTCTGATTTTTCAATCCAAAAATCTAAGATTTGTCTGATTTGCAAGATTTAATGGCGAAAAATCGGGTACCAGTCCTAGGATCCACTCCTGGAATTCAACAGACAGTTGAATCAATGGTTGAATGGATTCGGGCCAGATGCCGTCGGGATCTGAAGCGCCCGATCTGCGGGAAGGCGCCAGACCTGTGCGCGATGGGATCACTGCGGCGCTTGGCGGGCAGCTGAAGAGATGGCGGAATCCCGGCACAATCGAGGGATGCGAATACTCCACACCATGCTGCGCGTTGGCAACTTTCAGCGCTCCATCGATTTCTACACACAGGTTCTTGGCATGCAGCTGCTGCGGACCTCCGAGAACCCGGAGTACAAATACTCCCTGGCCTTCCTGGGCTTCGAGGGCGGCAACCCGACCCAGGCCGAGATCGAGCTGACCTACAACTGGGGCACCGAGTCCTATGACATGGGCTCGGCCTACGGTCACATCGCCATTGGCGTGCCGGACGCGTATGCCGCCTGCGAGAAGATCAAGGCGTCCGGCGGCAACGTGACGCGCGAGGCAGGCCCCGTCAAAGGCGGCACCACGGTGATTGCCTTTGTGACGGATCCGGACGGCTACAAGATCGAACTCATACAAGAGAATTCGCGAGCCCATGCCGGGACCCAGCCTGACAGTGGCGCGAAGTTCGACCCGCTGCGCAATTCCTGATCCACGCAGCCATCAAAAGAAAAGGCCCGGAGCGTCAATCGCTCCGGGCCTTTTCTTTTTGGCCGTTTACAGCGGCAAGGCTGAGGCTCAGTCCACCAGGATCACTTCCACGCGGCGGGCTTCGGCGTTGCTGCCGTCAGCCTGCAGCTGCTCGGGCTTCTTCAGCTCGACCTTTTCCTCAGCCACGCCCAGCGCGGACAGGGCGGCCTGGACTGCCAGGGCGCGCTTCTTGGCCAGCTCGGCGTTGAGTTCGGCGCTGCCCGTGGCGTCGTGGTAGCCCGAGATCACGGCGCGCTTGCCGCCCTTCACACCGGCGACCACGTCGGCCAGCGCTTCATTGGCGCCCACGGCCAGCTCGGCCTTGGCCGATGCGAAGTAGAACTTGACCACGCCGTTTTCGACAACGACGCGGGCCACATCTTCCTCCAAGACCACGGGCACCATTGCTGCCACAGGGGAAGCGCCGCCTGCCATCTTCGCCGGGCCATGCGCAATGCCGCGCTGGTAGACGACGACGCCAACGACCGTGGAGACGACGAGCGCAATCAGCGCGAACAGGAAACCCAGGGCAAAACGTTGTTGGCTGTCGTCGTCGGAATGACTGAAGGACATGAAGCACTCTCCGTGAATGAGCTGTTGGATGAAAACCAGAAAGACTGCGAAAAACCGGTGGATTGTAGAGGGCCACCGTCGAGGGCCCCGCGCCACGCCCAAACCCCGCACTGACGGCCGGCAAAAACTGTGGTGCGGCGGAGACAGAAGATCAGCCCTGCAAGGGCAAAGCACGCGCTTGTGCACCGTTTGGGCGTCCAGGCGTTAAAACGTCATTGTTCTTTCATGCTGTCGCGCCCATGTCCGCCCTGCCAGAATTTTCATTCGCCCGCCGAGAGTCACAGCCCATGCTGGACGAGGCGCTGCACCGATGGGGCGGGAGCGATGACCTCTGGATCTTTGGCTACGGCTCGCTGATCTGGCGGCCGGATTTCGATTTCTGCGAACGCCGCACGGCGCGTGTCTTTGGCTGGCATCGGGCGCTGAAGATGTGGAGCACCATCAACCGCGGCACGCCCCAGAACCCTGGCTTGGTCTTTGGCATGCTGTCCGGTGGCAGCTGCCAGGGCATGGTGTTCCGCATTCCCCGGCACCACGGCCATGACGTCATGAGAAAGCTGTGGCAGCGCGAGATGGCCAATGCCGTCTATGACCCACGCTGGCTGCCCTGCCGCACCGGACAGGGCACGGTCCAGGCCCTGGCGTTCACGCTGTCCCGTCAAAGCCCCAATCACACGGGCGAGCTGGCGCCCGAAGACTATCGCCGCATCTTCAGCGAGGCCAAGGGCATCTATGGCAGCACGCATGACTATGCGCGCGCAACCTTCGATGAGCTCAAGCGCCTGGGCATCCGTGACCGCGCGCTCCAGCGCCTGCTCAGCTACGCAGGCCAGCCCGACGCAGGCCCGCGGCAAGGCTCTGTTTGACGCCATCGCCGCGCACGGCCACAGAACGCTGCGCTCTCCGACATGGCCGCCGTATCGCACGCTGCATGATGGCGGCTGCGCGCCATGCGCCCCCGTGACTTTTTCAGTTCCCATTCCAACCAGGAGATTGCCGCCATGCCTTTGAACGCTTCCCAATCCAGCCACGCCGCCACTTCGCAGCCCTCCACCCCGTCCACCGCCGTGAAGCTGTTGATGGCTGCCGGCATGGTGCTGGCCCTGGGCGCCTGTGGCAGCCAGCCCAAGCCTCCTGCCGCAGCCTCCGCCTCGACCCCGGCAGCCGTCACGACAGCGCCCGCCTCCCGCAATGTGGCCATGGCCCAGCTGCAGCCCACGCAAGGCAGCAAGGTCAGCGGCAGCCTGCAGTTCACGGCACAGGCCGATGGCAGCGTGCGCGTGCAAGGCTCGGTGCAGGGGCTGGCGCCGAACAGCGAGCACGGCTTTCACGTCCATGAAAAAGGCGATTGCTCCAGCCCTGACGGCCTGAGCGCGGGCGGCCACTTCAACCCGACCGGCCAGGCCCATGGCCGCTTCGATTCGTCGACCCATCACACGGGTGACCTGCCCAGCCTGCGATCCGATGCGCAAGGCATGGCAAGCATCGACTTCGTGTCGCGCGGCCTTGCATTGGACCAGGGCCCCAACAGCGTGGTGGGCCGCGGACTGATCGTGCACAAGGACCCGGACGACTACACCACGCAACCCACCGGCAATTCGGGGGCGCGCCTGGCCTGTGCGGTGATCACGCGCGGTTGATTGGGCAGGGCTCAGATCAACTTCAGGCGCGCCTGCAGCACCAACTCTGCCCGCGCCAGATCGTCCAGGGTGTCGATGTCGGTGAGCACGCCGGCATCGTCCACCTCCAACTGGACCACATCTCCGGCCTCGCGCAGCGCCTTCAGCACAGGCGCACCGCCCTTCTCGCCACTCAACGCCATGAGCGCCTCGCCGCAGGCCGCCCCAAAACCTACGGGATGCCCCCATTGGCCTGCATGGATGGGCTGCGCCGCCTGCGCTCCGCTGCGCAGCGCATCGGCCACTTTCAGCAGCGTCTGCGGGCTCACCAGCGGCAGGTCGGCTGGCAACACCAGCCAGCCCGGCGCATCTGCCGTGGCGCGCACGGCGGCGGCCAGCGAGTCACCCATGCCCGGGTGGCCTGCATCCTCCAGGTGCCAGGGCAGACCGCTGGCGCGCACGGCGGCCAGCGTGTGATCGAGCACCGTGCTGCCGCCCAGCGGTGCGGACAGCTTGTGCAGGGTGCCGCCCGAGGCACGGAAACGCTCGCCGCGACCCGAAGCAAGGATGAGCACGCAAGGGCGGTCTTTGAAGTCTGTGAGCATGCGCAACTCTAGCGCAGCAATTGAGAGGCTGGGCGCAGGCACAATGCTGGCCATGAGCAGCATTTCCACCTCGATCGCCGATCTGCGCAAAAGCTACGAGCGCGCGGAACTGAGCGAATCGGCCTCCCTGGCCGATCCGCTGCAGCAGTTTGACCAATGGCTGCAGGAAGCCCTGAGCGCCCAGGTGCCCGAGCCCAATGCCATGACGCTGGCCACCGTGGGCGGCGACCTGCGGCCCAGCACGCGCATCGTGCTCATCAAGGGCTATGACGAGCGCGGCCTGGTCTGGTACACCAACTACGACAGCCGCAAGGGCCAGCAACTGGCGGGCAATCCGTTTGCAGCGCTGCAGTTCCACTGGGTGGAGCTTGAGCGCGTGGTGCGCATCGAGGGCCGCGTGGAAAAGGTCAGCGATGCCGAGAGCGACGCCTACTTCAACAGCCGCCCGCTGGACTCGCGCATCGGTGCCTGGGCCAGTCCGCAAAGCCAGGTCATCAGCGGCCGCAGCGTCCTGGTGGCCAATGCGGCCAAGTACGGCGCGCAATTCCTGCTGAACCCGCCGCGCCCTCCGCACTGGGGTGGATTCAGGCTGGTGCCCGAACGCTGGGAATTCTGGCAAGGCCGCAAGAGCCGGCTGCACGACCGCCTTTGCTACCAGCTGGAAGCTGGAACCTGGCTGCGCCAGCGCCTGGCGCCCTGATCCCCCGTATTGCTGGCGCTGCTCCTGCTGAAACCCGTCAGCCCAGCAGACGCTGGGCCAGCCACAGCATCAGCGGCACGGTAAGCAGGGCCAGCGCCGTGGATACCGCAATGCTGGCGGACACCTCCTCCTGCATCACGCCATAGCGCTGTGTGAACAGGAACACGTTGGCCCCCACGGGCAGTGCCGCCGCCGTGAACATCACGGCCACCGGCAGGCCGCCCAGACCGAAGGTCCAGGCCAGCGCAAGCAACAGCAGCGGATGCACCAGGTTCTTGACCAGCGCGATGCCCACGGCCTCGCGCAGGTTCTGGCCCACCTTGGTATAGGCCAGGGTCACCCCCACCAGCAGCAGCGCCATGGGTCCCAGCGCCTGGCCCAAGACCTGCAGGGAGCGATCCACCACCCCCGGAAGAGCCAGCCCGGTCTGTGCGAACAGCAGGCCGGCGAGTATGGGCAGCGGCACAGGATGGACGATGCCGTTGCGCACGGCCTGCAGCACCGTGCGCCACATGGGGCGCGGCGCGCTCTGGCCCGACCGCTGGTGCTCGCGGGCCTCGGCCAGCTCGAACACGATGGTGGCCGCCGTGAGCAGAATCAGCGCGTGCAGCGAAACGAGGGTGAACAGCGTCACCAGACCGCCCTCCCCGTAGACCAGCCCCACCAGCGGCACGCCGATCATGACGGTGTTGCTGAACATATTGGCCAGCCCCCGCGCGGCCGAACGCGTGGAAAAACCGCCCAGGACCATGGACACCCCGAAGATCAGTGCAGTCGCCAGGAAATACAGCGCCACTGGCTGAAAGTCCAGCTCCTGCACGCGCACCGCGCCCATGGTGCGGAACAGCAGCGCCGGCGTGAGCACCAGGAAAACGAGGTTGGACAAATCCTTGATGGCGGCGGCCCGCACCCAGCCCAGGCGGGCGGCGAGAAAGCCTGCACCAATGCAAAGAATGACGGGGATGAGGGAGGCAAAGACGGGAGAGTTCACTGAAGCGGGATCGGGAAGCTGCGCCTGCGCAGGCTGGCGGCGCGCGCAGATTATGCGCCGCAGGCCCGGCCCTGCCTCGTTCAGGCTTCTTCCAGGGCCTCGAAGGCCTGGGCCAGATGGTCGATGAACAGCCGCACGGCGGGCAATTGCCCGCGCCGGGATGCGCACACCACATGGATCAGCTCGCGGTGCAGCTCCCAGCCTGGCAGGACGACCAGGCACTGCGCCCTTTGGGCCAGCACACGCAGCATGGTCATTGTTCTTTATCCAGAACGATGAAGGCAAATTTTGCTATCTACCGCATTCATCGTTCAAATTCTAAGATTCTCCCATGTGCAAAAAATGGCTGGCGCTAACGCTGCGGCAGCCATGATTCCCAAGGAGAAGCAAATGCTCAAGAAGATGCTCGGCGTCTACAGCGCTCCCCGTGCCCATTGGGTGGGCGACGGCTTTCCCGTGCGCTCGCTGTTCAGCTATGGCAACCATGGTGCGGCTCTGAGCCCCTTTCTGCTGTTGGACCACGCAGGCCCCGCCAACTTCGAGCCGGCTGCCCAGCCTCGCGGCGTGGGCGTGCATCCACACCGCGGCTTCGAGACCGTGACCATCGTCTATGAGGGCGAAGTCGAGCACCGTGACTCGACCGGTGCTGGCGGGCTGATCGGCCCTGGCGACGTGCAGTGGATGACGGCTGGCGCGGGCATCCTGCATGAGGAATTCCATTCCCATGCGTTCACCGAACGCGGCGGGCGGCTGGAGATGGTGCAGCTGTGGGTGAACCTGCCCGCCAAGGACAAGTCGGTTGCGCCTGGCTACCAGACCCTGGTGGATGGACAGATCCCGTCCGTGGAACTGCCAGGCGGCTCGGGCCGGGTGCGGGTGATTGCCGGAGCCTTTGGCAACAGCCAGGGGCCGGCGCGCACCTTCACGCCCATCAATGTCTGGGATCTGCGCCTGAAAGCCGGCAGCACCACCGAGCTGCGCGCCAAGCCCGGACATACGCTGGCCCTGGTCGTGCTGCATGGCACGGTGCTGGTCAACGACGGCGAGGTTGTTCGCGAAGGCCAGCTGGTGCACTTCGATCGCGAGGCTGATCTGGTGCGCCTGGAGGCCAACAACGACGCCACCGTGCTGTGGCTGGAGGGCGAGCCCATTGCAGAGCCCGTGGTGGGCCACGGCCCGTTCGTGATGAACAGCGAGGCCGAGATCCGCGAGGCCATTGCCGACTTCAACGCTGGCCGATTCGGGCGCATGGCGGCTTGACCGCTGCGGTCCCTGTCCTGAAGACAGGGGCCGCCTTCTGCCCTCCCCTTGCATCTCCTGGATCAGCGCTTGCGATCACCAGCGCGCAGAGCCGGCGCAGGTGCTTGAAAGTGCACAACACACTCTAGAGACGTGCCAAGGACTCGAATCCAAGCCGAACGGCCCTTTTTCTGGCGACTTGTCGCCACTGGTGTTCATCAGTCGATAACAAGGTTGCCACTTGATTTCATGTAAGTTACATTGAACAACTCCATTGGTTGACTCGTTTTGTTCTCAACGCCCATGACTTCATCACCATCTCAGGCACCCGCTGCCGGCAAGCCGCCGTCCACTGTCCCCGACGGGCTGGCCCTGTTCCGGCATTGGCTGGAAACCGAGGGCGCCAAGGGCTGGGATGCCCTGGACACGGCACCCGACAGCGGCTACGAAAAGGTATGGCGTGCCTGGCTGCGCAGCCTGGGCGATGCCGGCATGTCAGCCAAAGAAGGTCCCCCCTCCCCCGCCACGCCGAAGGGGAAAGTCAAGGCGAAGGCCCGCGCCTGGCAACAGGCCACCGCCGTTGATGTCCAGAATTTCCTGCGCCCGCGCGAAGGCCAGTTGTCGGGCCACCAGCCCGGCCGCCGCATCAGCGAGGTCACGCGCAGGCGCTACTGGCGATTGCTGGAACGCATTTACGACCATGCGCTGGACCACGGCTGGGTCAGCGCCAATCCCGCCGCAGGGCTGGCGCCGCAGGAACGCCCACCTGCCGAAGACGGCCAGGGCCATTGCCTTCCCGCGCCGCTGTGGAATGCCCTGCCCCGCCACATACCGATGGCCGACGGCTTTCAGTCGGCGCGCGACCGCGCCATCTTGCTGCTGCTGTACGAACTGGCGCTGGCGCCCGAGGAGGTGCGCGGCCTGTGCTGGCGCGATGTGCAATGCGCCGGACCAGGCGATGGCCTTCCCTGTCAATTGCATATCGATGGCGCACGCGCCGCGCAGCAGCGCACGCTGGATCTGTCGGAAACGGTGGGAAAAGCGCTGCAGGACTGGAAAGGCTTCAGCGCCGGCCAGCGCGGGCCGGAGGCCGTTCAACCCGATGCCACGGTCTTTTATTCGCGTGAGGGGCAGCCGCTGTCGGTGCGCGTGCTGTTCCATGTGGCTTCACAGCTGATACAGCGTGCCCATGCCGCGCAGCCTGCTTCGGCGCAGCAGGCGCCGCTGCACCGTGTCGGCCCGCAGGTGCTGCGCAACACGGCCATCGTGCAGTGGCTGCGCGCGGGCCGTGCCGAGACCGAAGTCGTGCAGTGGATAGGCGTTGACAGCGCGCGCGCCCTGCGCCATCTGCAGCATTACCTGTAGCAGACGGCGCTGGTGCGCAGCGGGCAGTTCGCCCTGGAGTGCGTTCTTAGAACGACACCTTCACGCCCACGGTGATATTGCGCCCCATCAGCGGCGCAGCGTTCTTGATGAACGAGGTGTGGGCGAAGGCCAGGCGGTTGGTCAGGTTGTTGCCCTTGATGAAGAACTGCCAGGGCATGCCACCCGAGGTGCGCAGCGTGTAGCTGGCAGAGACGTTGAGCATGCCGTAGCCGTCCGTCTCGGTCTCATAGGCGGTGACACGGTTCTGGCGCAGCACCTGCACCCATTCGGCCTGGGCATCCCAGCCCTTGTAGAAGGTGTCCACGCGCAGGCCCACGCGCGCCGCGGGGATGCGCGGCAAGGCGGAGCCGTCTTCCAGCCGCGCACGCACGGCGTCACCGAACAGGGTCACGCCCCACTGGCGCGACAGCTTCTGGCGCACCTGGCCCTCCACGCCGGTGAAGCGCGCATCGGCCTGGGTGTACTGCAGCAGTTGCAGGCCGTCATGCTCGTCCAGCGTGGCGCCGTAGATGTAGCCCTTGACGCGATGGTGGAAGGCATTGACGCTGAACGTGGTGTCGCCTGCCGTCTTGCGCAGGCCGATGTCCAGCGCCTGCGAGCGTTCGCGCTTGAGGTCGGCATTGCCGCGCTCGTAGGTGGAAGTCGCCATGTGCAGGCCGTTGGCGTACAGCTCCTCGGCCGTGGGCAGGCGGTTGCCCTGCGTCAGCGAAGCCGAGAGGCTGTAGCCCGGGGTGAACTTCCACACCGAGCCCAGCGAGAACGATGTGCCGCTGTGGCTGCGCGAGATGCCGCTTTGCTGGGCGTCCACGGTCTGGCGCTCGTGGCGCAGCGCAGCCTGCCAGCGCCAGTCCTGCCAGCGGTATTCCTCCAGCAGGTAGATGCTGTTGCGGCGGGTTTCGGTGGGCTGCACATAGGCTTCCTCACCCTCGGCGCTGAACTTGCGCTGCACGGTCTGCAGGCCGATGACGCCGCGCCAGCCGGCGATGGGCTCCAGGTCTGCCTCCACGCGCAGGTCATGGGCGCGGTTCTTGAACGTGGTCGAGACCTGGCCGCCTTCGATCTCGTCATGGCGATAGTCGGTCCAGCCACCGCGCACGCGCAGCGCCGCGATGCCAGCCGTCGGATTGCGCCATTCGCCGCGCAGATCCCAGCGCTCGCTGGTGAGATCGACCACCGGCACGCTGCCATGGTCGTGGTCATCGCCGCCGTGGTCATGTCCATCCTCGTCGCCGTGGTCATGTCCGCCGCAGTGCAGATGGTCGCCATGGGTGTGGCAGCCCTCGAAGCTGTGGTTGTGGCCCGGCAGGCCATAGCGCGCGGTCTGGCGCGTGTAGGCCAGGCCCAGGTAGCCTTGCGTGCCGATCCAGGACAGGCCCAGGCTGCCCGTGTCCGTGCGGTTGAAGCTGCCCGCCACGCGCCCCTGGGACTGGCCGTTGGGCGCCCAGCCGCTGCCCACGCGGTAGTCGCCGGCATCGCGCGCCATGCCCTCGGCGTGGATGGCCAGCTGGCCGGCGCCGCCCGTCAGCGAGAAAGCGCCCGCCGTCTCGCCCGCGCCCGTGCTGCCGCGCAGCTGAGCCGAGCCCGTGATGCCGTTCCTGGGAATGGACGTGGGAATCTTGTCGTCCAGAATGTTGACCACGCCGCCCATGGCGCCACCGCCGCCGTAGATCAGCGCAGAGGGGCCGCGCAGCACCTCGATCTGCGTGGCCAGCATGGGCTCGCTGGCCACGGCATGGTCAGGGCTGATGGTGGAGGCATCGTGCAGCTCGGAGCCATCGCTGAGGATTTGCACGCGCGGGCCGTCCATGCCGCGGATGATGGGCCGGCTTGCGCCTGCGCCGAAATGGCTGGCATGGATGCCGGGCTCGCCGTCCAGCGTCTCGCCCAGCGTGGCGGCCTGGCGCAGCGTGAGCACGTCGCCTTCCAGCACCGTGGCCGGCGTGGACATGTCGGCCGAGGTCAGGCCCAGGCCGCTGGCCTTGACCGTCACCTCATTGAGCACGGGGGCATCACTGCGCGGCGCGCCCGCCTCGGCGGCAGCTGCGGCTGCGGGTCCTGCAGAGGGTACGGGGTCGGCAGGCTCTGCCGCCATGGCCAGGCCGCCCGTCGCCGGGCCCAGCACGCCTGCCAGCAGCAGTTGCTGCAGCAGCGGGCGCAGTTTCGTCCTCTCCCCCTGCGCCTTGGCGTCCTGGTGGTATTGCTTTGTTGTCACTCTCATCACTGGTCTTCCCGGCAGCGGCCGGCCACGTCCCTGCGGGGCGTGGAAATCCGGGCGCTGCAAAAAATGGCGTCGGAAGCGGACGGCCACGGCGCGCCCTGCAGGCGCATGCGGCCATCCGATCGGATATGCATTCAAGGAACTGCCGGACCTGGGAGCGGCGCCTTGTTGCGATCAATGAAGCAAGGCGCGGCCAAACGGCTGTGCAGGGCAGGCGCATGCAGCGCCAGTCCCGGAGATTCAAGCCGCCAGGTAGACAGTGATGGGATGCGGGGGACCCCGCGCATCGAAGAAGGCCGCCAGCATGCGGCCATCGCGCACGATGACCGGCTGGACGGGTTCGGCCTGCTCGCCCCAGAAAGGCGGCAAAACCACGGCGGATGGCGGCCCCGCCATGCCTTCGTGCAACTGGTCCAGCAGTTGGCAATCCGCCGGGCCGTGGCTCGAGAACAGCGCATGGACCCAATCGACGGGTGCATTGCAGGAAGTGGCAACCACCTCCACCGGGCCATGGAGCGTGGCTGCGGCCAGGCCGCCCGCGTGTACCACGCGGTGCATCTGGCCCAGCAGCGGCGCCAGGGCAATGGAGCAGACCAGCAGCCAGGCCACCAGCCAGGCCCGACCCGGCACGGCGCCGCGCAACGCAAGCCTTGAGGCCTGCGCTGGCAAGTGACGTTCCGGGGGTTGCAAGGGCATGGAGGGATCAGGGGCTGGATGGGCAGCGCAGAGTGTATGCGCCAATTTGCGGGGCAGGTTTCACCATCCCGTCACAAAGACTGGCGATTGCTCACGGCGCCACACGGCGGGCAGGAACACACTCAATGCGCATGGCGCATGCCGCAGAACTTGCCCAGCGCCAGGCCCTTGCAATCGGCCTGCAGTTGCTTTTGGCATTGTTCATGGTCGCGGCCGGCGGCCAGGCACTGCGCGGCGGCTTCGTGGGCCTTGGCCATGGCGCGATGGCGTTCCATGTCGGCCCGGGCATGGGCATCGAGCGGCGCCGAGGCGCCCTGTGCCTTGGCGTCCGCCTGGGCTTTCGCGTGGTCGTGGTCATGTGCCTGGGCTGCTGCGGCCAGGAAGACAGCGGCCAGGATCAAGGAAACGGAGCGCAACGGTGCAAGGGTCATGCGAAATCCTGAAGAACTATGCAAGAGAAGAAAGGGGCCAAGGCGATCACTTCAGGCGGACGGGGTATTTCGGGATGGCCCTGCACTGCTGCAGTCCTGGCACAGCCCTGTCACCGCCACATCGATGGCCCGGCCCTGCAGGCCACTGGCGGCCAGCGCCTGGTGCAGCTGCAGCAAAGCGGCCTGCAGCGGCTCGCCGCCCCCACCGCCCTCGCCGCCCAGCCGAAAAGCGCTGTGGCAGTCCGCGCATTCGAAATGCGCAGCGGCATCGGCCTGCCTGCCTGCGCCCGGCACGGACCGGCCGTAGCGGGCCACGCGGGCAGCATCCACGCTGCGGCGCAACACACCGGCTGCCGCCAGGCGGTCCAGCAGCCGGTAGACGGTGACGCGGTTGACCTGCACGCCCTGGGCGTGCAGAGCCGCTTCCACATCGGCTTCGCTCAGGAGTGCGTCGGCCCGCGACTCCCACATCGCCAGCACGGCCCGCGTGGCACGCGTCGAACGCATGCCGGCAGGTATGGGCAGGGAAGTGGGGGTCGGCAAGGACATGGGTGATCAAAGGTCAGGCCGCTGAACACGGCAGGGCAGCCAGGCGGCACTATCGCAACCGGGTTGCATTATGCCTGCGAATCACAACCGCTTACATCACGCGCCGCCACCCGCTCAGGGCTTGACCCAGCGCGCAAAGGCGCCCCGGAACTTCTGCACCTTGGGCCCCACGACAAAGGCGCAGTAGCCCTGGTTGGGATGGTTGAGGAAGTAGTCCTGGTGATAGTCCTCTGCCGGCCAGTAGCTGGCCAGGGGCTGCACCTCGGTGACGATGGGCGCGTCGTAGGCGCCGGCCTGCGTGAGTTCGGAAATCAGCGTGCGCGCCACTTCGGCCTGTTGCTCATTCGTGGTGTAGATGCCGCTGCGGTACTGCGTGCCCACATCATTGCCCTGGCGGTTGAGCGTGGTCGGGTCGTGCGTGCCGAAGAACACGGTGAGCAGGTCGCGCAGCGGGATCACGGCGGGATCGAACTGCACGCGGATGACCTCGGCATGGCCGGTCTGCCCGGTGCAGATGTCTTCGTAGCTGGGATCGTCCAGATCGCCATTGGCGTAGCCGCTTTGCACGTCGCTCACGCCGCGCACGCGGTCGAAAACGGCTTCGGTGCACCAGAAACAGCCGCCGCCCAGATAAATGGTTTCAGTCGCCATATGCGCCTTTTCTGTGAAGAAATCGAAAAAATGACCACACGCAATGCATGCGGGCCGTCGCTCCTACAGGTTAGCCCATGCACAAGCCAGGTGACGACGAACGGTTCTGCGGTTACGATAACTAACCCATCAGTCATTAATTTTCCGTGACCGACTCCCCCGCCTCTTCACCCGCCCCCGCCGAGCCCTCCGGAAAGCGCAGCCGCCGCAAGCAGGAGCGTCCCGGCGAGTTGCTGGAAGCGGCGCTCGACCTCTTCGTGGAAAAGGGCTACGCCGCCACCCGCGTCGAAGAAGTCGCCGCCCGCGCCGGGGTCTCCAAGGGCACGCTCTTCCTCTATTTCGCGAGCAAGCAGGAGCTTTTCAAGGCCGTGGTGCGCCACAGCATCGCGGGCCGCTTCGGCGAGTGGAGCGAAGAGCTCGACAACTACTGCGCGCCTTCAACCGATCTGCTGCGCTACTGCTTCAAGTCCTGGTGGGAACGCATCGGCAGCACCAAGGCGTCGGGCATCACCAAGCTCATGCTCAGCGAGGCGGGCAATTTTCCCGAGCTGTCTCAGTTCTACCATCAGGAAGTGGTTCTTCCAGGCCATGAGCTGATCCGGCGCATCCTGCAGCGCGGCGTCGAGCGCGGCGAGTTCCGGCCCATGGATCTGGACCTGTCCGTGCACTGCGTGGTCGCCCCGATGATGTTTCTGATGATCTGGAAGCATTCGCTGGGCGGCTGCCTGCCCCATGGCGACTTCGATCCCGAGCAGTTTCTGGAATCCCAGATCGACTACCTGCTGCATGGCATGTGCCAGCCCCTTGCAGCCACCACACCACCCTCCTCCCCGCCCACACCATGAAGCGTCGCACCGGCTGGCTGATCGGCCTGGCCTTATTGATCGCCATCGGCGCCAGCGTATGGCGCGCCGCATCCACCCGGCACAGCAAGCAAAGCGCCATCGCCGCAGCCACCCAGCCGCGCGAGATGCCGGTGCGCGTGGGTCCGCAGGAAGTGGTGCCGCTGCAGCCGCGCCAGCTGCAATTGACCGTGCCCGTCAGCGGCGTGGTGCAGGCCGTGCGCAGCGCCGTGGTCAAGGCCTATGTGGCCGGCGAGCTGCGCGGCCTGCAGGTGCGCGAGGGCGACAGCGTGCGCAAGGGCCAGGAACTGGCCCGCGTGGACGCCACCGAGGTCGAGGCCCGCTGGCGCCAGACCCGCCAGCAGGCCGATGCGGCCCAGGCGCAGCTGCAGCTATCCCAGCGCCAGCACGACAACAACCAGGCCCTGGTCACGCAAGGCTTCATCTCGACCACGGCGCTGGCCACCTCCCAATCCAACCTCGACGCCGCACGCGCCAACCTGGCCGCCGCCCAGGCCGCCGCCGATGTGGCCCGCAAGAGCGTGACCGACAGCGTGCTGCGCAGTCCCATGGACGGCCAGGTTTCACAGCGCCTGGTGCAGGACGGCGAGCGCGTGGGCGTGGAAACGCGGGTGCTGGAGATCGTCGATCCGTCCGACCTCGAAGTCGTGGCCCAGCTGGCGCCCGCCGATTCGGTGCGCGTGCAGGTCGGCCAGCAAGCCCAGTTGCAGGTCCAGGGCGCGGGCGACGATGTGGCCGCCGTGCCCGCGCGCGTGGTGCGAATCAACCCCAGCGCCCAGGCAGGTTCGCGCAGCGTGGCCGTCTATCTGCGCGTGCAGGCTGCACCGGTCAACGCAGGCGCCGCCGGCAGATCCATCCCCATCGTGCGCCCGGGCCTGTACCTGCAGGGCAGCATTGTCACGGGGCAGACCGAACAGTTGGCCGTGCCCTTGACCGCCGTGCGCACCGACCAGCCCCAGCCCTATGTGCAGTTGCTGCAGCCTGCGGGCGAGTCCGAAGCGGACATGAGCCTGCTGCGCGTGCAGCACCGCCCGGTCACGCTGGGCAGCCAGAGCGCGCAGGATGGCGCCACCTGGATTGCCGTGTCCAGCGGCCTGCAGGCCGGTGACCGGGTGCTGGCCGGCAGTGTGGGCGGCCTGCGCGCAGGCACGGCGGTGCAGATGCAGCAAATGCAGCAGCCCCAGGCTGCGCCAGCCCCCGGAGCCCGCTGACCATGTGGTTCACGCGCGTCAGCCTGGCCAACCCTGTGTTCGCCACCATGCTCATGCTGGCCCTCATGGTGCTGGGTGTGTTTTCCTACCAGCGACTCAAGGTGGACCAGTTCCCGAATGTGGACTTCCCCGTGGTCGTGGTCACGGTGGACTATCCGGGTGCCTCGCCCGAGATCGTGGAGTCCGAGGTCACCAAGAAGATCGAGGAAGGCGTCAACTCCATTGCCGGTATCAACGCGCTGACCTCGCGCAGCTATGAGAGCACCAGCGTCGTCATCATCGAATTCCAGTTGCATGTCGATGGCCGCCGCGCTGCCGAGGACGTGCGCGAGAAGGTGGCCTCGGTGCGCCCCACCCTGCGCGACGAGGTCAAGGAGCCGCGCGTGCTGCGCTTCGATCCGGCCAGCTCGCCCATCTGGTCCGTGGCCGTGCTGCCCCAGGCCGATGCCGGCGCCAAGGCGCCCGATGCCGTCGCGCTGACCAGCTGGGCCGACCAGGTCCTCAAGAAGCGGCTGGAGAACGTGCGCGGCGTGGGCGCCGTCAACCTGGTGGGCGCCACCCCGCGCGAGATCAACATCTACCTGCAGCCCGAGGCGCTGGAAGCCTATGCCATCACGCCCGACCAGATCGTGAACGCCGTGCGCAGCGAGAACCAGGACCTGCCGCTGGGCGCCATCCGCTCGCGCGAGCAGGAGCGCGTGGTGCAGATCGACGCACGCATGAAGCGCCCGCAGGACTTCGAGCGCATCATCGTCGCCCAGCGCGGCGGCGCGCCCGTGCGGCTGGGCCAGCTGGCCCGCGTGCAGGACGGCGCGGGCGAGTTGGAGACCGTGGCCCTGTACAACAGCAGCCGCACCCTGCTGCTGTCCGTGCAAAAAGCCCAGGACGAGAACACCATCGAAGTCGTGGACGGCCTGAACGCCACGCTGCGCGAGATCGCCGCCGAAGTGCCGGCCGGCGTGCGGCTGGAGCCGATTGCCGACAGCGCCCGCCCCATCCGCGTGGCCGTCAACAACGTGCGCCAGACGCTGATCGAGGGCGCGGCACTGACGGTGCTCATCGTCTTCCTGTTCCTGAACTCCTGGCGCTCCACGGTGATCACGGGGCTGACGCTGCCCATTGCGCTGATCGGCACCTTTTTGTTCATGTACTGGTTCGGCTTCTCGATCAACATGATCACGCTGATGGCGCTGTCGCTGTGCGTGGGCCTGCTGATCGACGACGCCATCGTGGTGCGCGAGAACATCGTGCGCCACGTGCAGATGGGCAAGGACGCGCATGCGGCCGCGCTGGACGGCACGCAGGAGATCGGCCTGGCCGTGCTGGCCACCACGCTGTCCATCGTGGCGGTGTTCCTGCCCATCGGCTTCATGGGCGGCATCATCGGCAAGTTCTTCCACGAATTCGGCATCACCATCGTGGCGGCCGTGATGATCTCCATGTTCGTGAGCTTCACGCTGGACCCCATGCTCTCCAGCGTCTGGCATGACCCGACCATCCACGCCCATGGCGACAAGCGCGGCAACAGCCTCTACGACCGCACGCTGGGTCGGGTCACGGCCTGGTTCGAGCGCGCCACCGACTCGCTGTCCCACGTCTACCAGGACGTGCTGGGCTGGGCGCTGCGCCACAAGATCACCACGCTGGCGGCGGCGCTGGCCATCTTCGTGGCCAGCATCTTCCTGGTGCCGCTGCTGGGCACGGAATTCGTGCCCAAGGCCGATTTCTCGGAAACCACGGTGAGCTTCAACACGCCCGTGGGCTCGTCCATCGAGGCCACGGAGGCCAAGGCTCGCCAGGTCGATGCCATCATCCGCGCCCTGCCCGAGGTCCGCTACACGCTGGCCACCATCAACACCGGCACGGCCCAGGGCAAGATATACGCCAGCATCTACATCCGCCTGCTGGACCGCCACCTGCGCCAGCGCAGCGGCGATGAACTCTCGGGCGTGCTGCGCGAGCAGCTGCAGAGCGTGCCCGGCATCAACGTCACCCATGTGGGCCAGCGCGAGCCCGTGGGCGGGCAAAAACAGGTCGAATTCTCGCTGCAGGGCCCGGACCTGGGCGAGCTGGAGCGCCTGAACCGCGTGGTGATGGAACGCCTGCGCGGCATTCCCGGACTGGTGGACCTGGACAGCAGCCTCAAGCCCGACAAGCCCGTGATCGACATCACCGTGCGGCGCGATGCGGCCGCCGACCTGGGCCTGTCGGTAGGCTCCATGGCAGCGGCGCTGCGCACCTGGGTGGCCGGCCAGACCGTGGGCAACTGGCGCGCCAGCGACGACCAGACCTATGACGTCAAGGTGCGCCTGGCGCCCGAGTCGCGCAGCACGCCCCAGGACCTGGAGCGCCTGCCCTTCGCCCTGCCCTCCACCTCGGGCGACGGCGGCATGCGCATCGTGCGGCTGAACCAGGTGGCCACCGTCACGCCCGCCACCGGCCCCAGCCAGATCAACCGCCGCGACATGACGCGCGAGGTCGCCTTCAGCGGCAACGTCTACCTGCGCTCCAGCGGCGAGGTCTCGGCCGACATCCGCAATGCCCTGGCCGACATCGCCCTGCCGCCCGGCTACCGCACGCAGTTCAGCGGCGCCACCAAGAGCATGAACGAATCGTTCGGCTATGCGGTGTCCGCCCTGGCGCTGGCCATCATCTTCATCTACATGATCCTGGCCAGCCAGTTCAAGAGCTTCCTGCAGCCGCTGGCGCTGATGACCTCGCTGCCGCTGACGCTGATCGGCGTGGTGCTGGCGCTGATGATGTTCGGCTCGGCCCTGTCCATGTTCTCCATCATCGGCGTGGTCATGCTCATGGGACTGGTCACCAAGAACGCCATCTTGCTGGTGGACTTCGCCATCCGCGCGCGCGGGCCGCACAGCGACCCGGACACCGGCCAGATCCGCGACGGCCTGCCGCGCGAGCAGGCCCTGCTGCTGGCAGCACGCGTGCGGCTGCGCCCCATTCTGATGACCACGCTGGCCATGATCTTCGGCATGGTGCCGCTGGCCTTCGCACTCAGCGAAGGCTCCGAGCAGCGCGCGCCCATGGGCCAGTCGGTGATCGGCGGCGTGGTCACCTCGTCGCTGCTGACTCTGGTGGTCGTGCCCGTGGTCTATTGCTACCTTGACGACTTCTCCCAGTGGCTGCGGCGCCTGTGGAACGGCAACCGGCACGACGCGGCACCCGGCCAAGGCGCCGCCAGCGCCCCCACCCCGCCGCGAGACTCGTAGAATCAAAGGTTTGTCCTGACAAGTCTTTCTCCGGAGATACCCCATGAGCCTGCCCCTGAACAGCCTGCCCGAACACCACAGCGCCCAAGCGCACGCGCGCTACAACATGATCGAGCAACAGATCCGTCCCTGGAACGTGCTTGATGAAGAAGTGCTGGCGCTGCTGGGCAAGGTGCACCGCGAGAATTTCGTGCCGCCCGAGCATGCCGGCCTGGCCTTCATGGACCTGGAAATCCCCCTGGTCGCCCCGGCCGAGGAAGCCGCCGCCAAGGGCTGGTGCATGCTGGCCCCGCGCATCGAGTCCCGCATGCTGCAGGACCTGAAGATCAAGCCCACCGACCGCGTGCTGGAAATCGGCGCCGGCTCGGGCTACATGGCCGCCCTGCTGGCCGCCCAGGCCAAGGAAGTCGTGACACTGGAGATCGTGCCCGAGCTGGCCGAGATGGCCCGCGAGAACCTGCTGGGCGCCGGCATCACCAATGCCGAGGTCAAGCTGGCCGATGGCGCCACGGCAGCGGCCGCCCTGGGCCAGTTCGACGCCATCGTGCTCAGCGGCTCGGTCGCCCAGGTGCCGCAGGCCCTGCTGGCCCAGCTCAACGACGGCGGCCGCCTGGCAGCCATCGTCGGCCAACTGCCCATGATGCGTTTCACGCTGGTGCAAAAGAACGGCCACCAGTTCGAAACCAGCCAGCCTTGGGACGTGGTGACCGCACGCCTGGCCAACTTCGAAGAGCCTTCGCGCTTCACGTTCTGAAATCCGCCACGGCGGCCGGGGTCCAGAGGATTTCGGCCGCTGCGGCAACTCCACTCCATTCCGCAAGGATCTTTCCGATGCTTCCCCAAGTGCCTCCCGCGCAACTCAACGATTGGCTGAACCAGCACTCCAGCGGCTCCGATGCCCTGCCCCTGGTGCTGGACGTGCGCGAGCCCTGGGAAGTGGCCCAGGCCAGCGTACGCCCCGAGGGCTTTGAGCTGCGCTGCATCCCCATGGGCGAGATTCCCTCTCGCCTGCAGGAACTCGATCCGGATCACCCCACAGCCTGCCTGTGCCATCACGGCGCACGCAGCATGCATGTCGCTGCCTTCCTGATGAACAACGGCTTCGAGACCGTGGCCAATATCAGCGGAGGCATCGATGCCTGGTCGCGCGAGCGCGACCCAGGCGTGCCGCGCTACTGAGCGGCAACACGCAAAAGAAACCCGGGACACGGCGGTACACCCGCCGTCCCCGGTGCTTCGTGACGACTGTGTTTTGATTCGAGGACCTCTATGCCCCTGCTTCGGCCCCTTGCCCCTGTCGCTTCCGCCCTGACCCGCCCATACGCCTGGCCACTGCGCCACATGGCCTTGCTGCTGTGCGCGGCCGGCATGGGCTCGGCCCTGGCACAGGCTCCTGCCCCAGCCGTCCTTGCGCCCGCCCCTGCGGCCCCGCAGTCTGCCCTGCCCTCTCTGACAGCCTCAGCGGCCACGGGCCAGAACCTGTCCGAACTGGTGGCCAAGGCCCGCGGCTACGACGCCCAGTGGCAGGCCCAGCAGGCCGACGCCCAGGCCGCCGCCAGCCGCGCCGAGCAGGCACGCTCGGGCCTGTTGCCCAGCGTGGGTCTGCAGGCCGGTGCCAACACCTCGCATGTGGAAGTCAGCGTGCTGCCGGGGAGCTTTCGCTCGCCCCAGCAGAACCTGCAGCTCAGCGCCCAGCAGCCGCTGTACCGCCCGGCCAACAAGATCGCCTATGACCAGGGCCAGCGCGGCGTGGACGTGGCGCGCGCCCAGTTGGACAGCGGCGAGCAGAACCTGCTGGTGCGCGTGGCCCAGGCCTACTTCGATGTCCTCGGCGCCCAGGACAGCCTGGCCGTGGTCAAGGCACAGAAGGCCGCCATTGCACAGCAGCTGGAATTCGCCAAGCGCAACTTCGAGGTCGGCACGGCCACCATCACCGACTCGCGCGAAGCCCAGGCCCGGTTCGACCTGGCCGGCGCGCAGGAAATCGCCGCCGAGAACGACCTGCGCGTCAAGCGCCTGGTGCTGGACCAGATCGTTGGCGCCGTGGGCACCGTGCCCCGCCCCCTGGCCCAGCCGCTGCAGTTGCCGGCCCTGATGCCCGCCGATGCCCAGTCCTGGGTGGACACCGCACTGCAAGGCCAGCCCCAGCTGCGCCAGGCCCGCCTGGCGCTGGACATTGCCCAGCTGGAAACGAAGAAAGCCGAGGCCGGCCACAAGCCCACCGTGGACCTGCAGGCCGGCTACGTGGTCAACCGCTATCCCAATGGCTCGGTCACACCGCAGATCGGCACCAGCTACCGCACCAATGCCGCCAGCGTGGGCGTGGTCATGAACCTGCCCCTGTTCGCCGGCTTTGCCGTGCAAAACCGCATCAAGGAAACCCTGGCGCTGGAAGACAAGGCGCGCGCACAGTTGGACGACGCCCAGCGCAACGTGGAGCAGAGCACGCGCACGGCCTTCTTCGGCGTGCAGTCGGGCCAGGCCCAGGTCAAGGCGCTGGAGGCCGCGCTGGCGTCCAGCCAGAGCGCGCTGGACGCCAACAAGCTCGGCTACGAGGTCGGCGTGCGCATCAACATCGACGTGCTCAACGCGCAAAGCCAGCTCTACCAGACCCAGCGCGACCTGGCCCTGGCGCGCTACCAGGTGCTGCTGGGCCAGCTCAAGCTGCGCCAGGCCGCCGGCACGCTCAGCGACGACGACCTGCGCGCCATCGATGCGCTGTCGCTCCGCGCGCCAGCCCCTTGAATCCCTGAAGCGCCCGCACGGCCGTCAGTGCCCCGGGCTGATGCCCGGCCGCCGCAGGCCGCGCGCCTGGCGCAGCAGTCCTGTGCTCTGGCAAAGCCGAGGCACGCAAACCCGCCACGACCAGCATCCAGGCAGCCAGCGCGCACAGCACCGCCAGACGGCTCAGCAAGGAACAGCGGGAGAGTCTTGGCATGCGCGCCTTGCCTTCGTGGGAGTTGTCGAGCGGGCCACTGTGGCAAACCAGCCTGAAGACCTGCCCCGGCTTTCCTGAAGGGATGCTGAAGCGCTTCGTCCCCGCCTTGACCGATACTCGCGGCAGCCCTCTCGCAGGCGCCGGTCCGCGGCATGGGAGCGGCACAGGAAACACACGATGAGACTGCTGCTGGTGGAGGACGATCTGGATCTGGGCAATGGCGTGCGCATCGCATTGGGCGATCACGCCATGGACGTGGTCTGGGTACGCCGCCTGTCCGATGCGCTGCGCACGCTGGAGCAGCAAAGCTTCGAGATGGTGCTGCTGGACCTGGGCCTGCCCGATGGCGACGGCATCAGCCTGCTCACTCGCCTGCGCCGCGAATGGCGCCGCCTGCCCGTGCTGATCCTGAGCGCACGCGACAGCCTGCACGACCGGCTGCACGGCCTGGACAGCGGCGCCGATGACTATCTGGTCAAGCCCTTTGCCCTTGCCGAACTGGTGTCACGCGTGCGCGCCCTGGCACGCCGCAGCTATGGGCAGGGCGACGGAACGCTGCATCTGCGCGGCCTGTCGCTGCACGAGCCCACGCGCCGTGTCAGCGTTGCAGGCCAGAACGTCGAGCTGTCCCGCTGCGAATTCGACCTGCTGGCCCTGCTGCTGCGGCGCATGGACCGCGTGGTCACGCGCAGCGGCATCGAGGAGGAAGTCATCCCGGGCGGCAGCGCCAACGGCAGCAATGCCCTGGAAGTGCATGTCTCCAACCTGCGCCGCAAGATCGGGCCGGGCTTCATACGCACGGTGCGCGGCATTGGCTATGTCATCGACTCGCAGCCGATGGCACCCCTGTCCTGACCATGACATCGCACACCCTGCAGGGGCAACAGGCCAGCCCGAGATGGCGCCGCTGGCTGCGGCCCACACTGGGCCGGCGGATGCTGCTGGCCCAGATGGGCGTGCTCACCGCGATCTGGACCGCGTTGCTGGTGGCAGCCATCTACATGGCCCACTTCCACAATGAATTGCTCGTCAGCAAGCCTGTCTACGAACTCGTCATGGCTGTGGCCGAGGACCTGGCCGACCTTCCGGACCGCCAGCAGCACAGCCTGGCCGCGCTGGACACCGCCCTGCGCCATGAGTACGGCGACGGAGACGACGACATCCGCTTCACGCCCACGCTGCTGGTCTGGCAGCGCGGCCAGCTCCTGTACCGCTCGCCCACGCCGGCACCCACCCTGCGCAACCGCGTGCTGGACACGGTCGAGGACATAGATTTCGAAGGGCAGACCTGGCGCATGAGCACGCTGCGCTCGGCCTCGGGCCAGACCGAAGTCACGCTGATGCTGCCGTCCTTCAAGGAACTGCTGATCACCCTCAACACCCGCAGCTATTACCTGCTGCCGCTGCTGATCAGCCTGCCCTTCCTGGCCTTTCCGGCCTGGTGGTCGGTGCGCGCGGCGCTGCGCCCGCTGCGCCGCGTGGGCGACGAGCTGGCCACACGCGGCCCCGACGACCTCAGCGCGCTCACCTATGCGCCGCCACACGCCGAGCTGCGGCCGCTGGTGCAGGACATCAACGCCCTGCTGGCCCGCGTGCGCTCCAGCAGCGAGCGCGAGCGCAACCTCATCGCCGATGCAGCCCACGAACTGCGCACGCCGCTGGCCGCCATGCACGTCAACGTCGAGGCCCTGCTGCGCCTTGGCAGCGAACCGCGCCAGCAGGAACTCATGGACAGCCTGCTGCGCAGCAACCAGCGCGCCAGCCGCATGGTGGCCCAGCTGCTGCAACTCATGCGCAGCGAGACCGAGGCGCCCGGCATGGCCATGCAGCCGCTGCGCCTGGACCTGCTGCTGGAAGACCGGCTCGCCGCACTCGACGCCCTGGCCTGCCGGCGCCCGGTGGAACTGGCCCTGGAAGCCAGCGAGCCACTGAGCGTGATGGGCGAACGCGAAGGCCTGGTCTCGCTGATCGACAACCTCGTGGACAACGCCATCAAATACAGCCCCGCGCACGCCACCATCAGCGTGCGCCTGCAGCGCCAGGGCGACCAGGCCGTGCTCCAGGTGCGCGACCGTGGCCCGGGCATCGCCGAGGCCTGGCGCCAGCGTGTCTTCGACCGCTTCTTCCGCGTACCCGACCAGAGCCAGAGCGGCAGCGGCCTGGGCCTGGCCATCGCCAGGACCGTGACCGAGCGTCACGGCGGCAGTATCGAGCTGCTCAGTGTGGAGGATGGCGGGCTGCTGGCGAGTGTGAGCCTGCCCGTGCTGCAGGACGCCGGCTGATTCGGCCTGCGGATACCGCCAGCCGAAAACCTAGTGTGCTCAGCGCAACGGTTGGGACCGCAACAGCCCGGCCACCGCCTGCGCCGTGGCCTGTGCGGCCCCGCGGTGCTGGTCCAGGAAGCCGCGCGCCTGGGCCACCGCATGGGCGTGGGCCTGTCGGTCCCGGGCCAGGTCCACGGCCAGGCGCAGCCCGTGCTCCAGGTCGGGCGCCCGCAGCGCGGCGCCGGCTTCGCAGGCCAGATCCGAGGCTTCGCTGAAGTTGAAGGTATGCGGCCCCAGCACCACGGGGCAGTCGCAGGCCAGGGCCTCGATGAGGTTCTGGCCGCCCAGCGGCGCAAAGCTGCCGCCCATGAGCGTGGCGTCGGCCAGGCCGTAGTACAGGGCCATCTCGCCCAGCGAATCACCGAGCCAGATGTCAATGTCATCCGCCGCAGCCCCGCAGGGCGGGCCACCCACCCACTGGCTGCGGCGCGAGACATGCAGGCCGCCGCCAGCCAGCAGCGCCGCCACTTCGTCAAAGCGCTGCGGATGGCGCGGCACGACCAGCCATTGCACGGCCCGGCCTGCCGGCCCCAGCGTGCGCAGGGCGGACAGCAGCATGGCCTCCTCGCCCTCGCGGCTGCTGGCCAGCAGCACCACAGGGCGGGACAGGCCGGACTTCCATTGCCGGGCGCGCTCCAGCAGCGCAGCGTCCGGACGCGCATCGAATTTCAGGTTGCCGAGCACGCCGCGCACGGGCGCACCCAGCAGGCGCAAGCGCCGGGCATCGTCCTCGGTCTGCGCCCAGGCGGCGGCCAGGGCGGCATAGGTGGGCCGCGCCAGCGGCGCCACGCGCAGCGCCTGGCCCAGCGATTTGTCGCTGAGCCGCGCGTTGGCCAACGCCAGCGGCACGCCTTCTTCGCGGCAGATGGCGACCAGGTTGGGCCACACTTCGGTCTCCATGAGCACGCCGACCGCGGGCCTGAATTGCTGCACGAAGCGGCGCACGGCCGCTGGGGTATCCCAGGGCTGCCAGACCTGCAGGTCGCCGGGCTGCAGCAGCCGGCGGCCTTCGGTGCGGCCCGTGGCCGTGCCATGGGTCAGCAGCAGGCGCATGCCGGGCAGGCGCTCGCGCAGCGCGGTCAGCAAGATGGCGGCAGCGCGCGTCTCGCCCAGCGATACGGCATGGATCCAGATCCACCGGCCGCGTCCGTCCTGCCCCAGCGTGGCCGGCTGGTAGCGGCCAAAGCGCTCGGGAATGTGCTCGGCATAGACGGGCTCGGCCTCGGCGCGGCGCAGCAGCTTGCGGCGCAGCAGCGGCTGCGCCGCCCAGGTCACGGCGCTGTACAGCGCGCGCGCCCAGGACGTGGGAGAGCGTGAAGTCATCGCCTGGCGCGCAAATCAGTGCGCGGCGCCGCCAACCTGCGCGCCGGGCTTGACGCGCTCCAGCAGCGCCAGCATCTGCGCCTCGATGCGCGACAGCGCCTCCTGGGTCTGGCCCTCGAAGCGCAGCACCAGCACGGGCGTGGTGTTGCTGGCGCGGATCAGGCCGAAGCCGTCGGCCCAGTCCACGCGCAGGCCGTCGATGGTGCTGACCTGGGCCGGTGCGGCAAAGGTCTCGGCGGCCAGGGCCTGCAGTTCGGCGGCCAGGCGATGGGGCTCGCCCTCGGCGCAGGCCACATTCAGTTCAGGGGTGGAGAAGCTGGTGGGCAGCGCGTTGAGCAAGGCGCTGGGGTCGGCCTCGCGGCTGACGATCTCCAGCAGGCGGCAGCCCGCGTAGGTGCCGTCATCGAAGCCGTACCAGCGCTCCTTGAAGAAGATGTGGCCGCTCATCTCGCCGCCCAGCGGCGCGTCCAGTTCCTTCATGCGGGCCTTGACCAGGGAGTGCCCGGTCTTGAACATCACGGGCTCGCCCCCGGCCTCGCGGATGGCGGGCGCCAGGCGCTGCGTGCATTTCACGTCGTAGACGATGCTGCCGCCCGGCACGCGCGAGAGCACGTCCTTGGCAAACAGCATCATCTGGCGGTCGGGGAAGATGTTCTGGCCGTCCTTGGTGACGATGCCCAGGCGGTCGCCGTCACCGTCGAAGGCCAGGCCCAGCTCGGCGTCCGAGGTGCGCAGCGCCTCGATCACGTCGCGCAGGTTCTCGGGCTTGCTGGGGTCGGGATGGTGGTTGGGGAATTCACCGTCCACTTCGGAGAACAGCTCGATCACCTCGCAGCCCAGGGCGCGGAAGATGCCGGGCGCCGAGGCCCCGGCCACGCCGTTGCCGCAGTCCACCACGATCTTGATGGGGCGCGCCAGCTTCACATCACCCACGATGCGCGCCTGGTAGTCGGCCTGCACATCGGCGCGGCGCACGCTGCCGATGCCCGTGATCGTCCAGTCGTCGCTCTCGACACGGCGGCGCAGCGCCTGGATTTCCTCGCCGTAGATGGCGCGGCCGGCCAGCACCATCTTGAAGCCGTTGTAATCCTTGGGGTTGTGGCTGCCCGTGACCTGGATGCCCGAGCGCGCCAGTGTGCTGGCCGCGTAGTACAGCATGGGCGTGGTGGCCAGGCCGATGTCGATCACCTCGATGCCGACCTCGGTCAGGCCGGCGATCAGCGCCGCGGACAGCGAAGGTCCCGACAGGCGGCCATCGCGTCCCACGGCCACCACGGTCTCGCCGGCCGCCAGGGCCGCCATGCCGAAGGCGCGGCCCACGCCAAGCGCGACCTCCTCGTTGAGCGTGGACGGCACGATGCCGCGGATGTCATAGGCTTTGAAGATGGAAGATGCGACCTGCACGTCGAAAACGCTTTCTCGTCGGTTGAAAACAGGGCGCCGCAGCCCGGAACCTGGCCCGGCTGCGGCCCAAGCCGCGATTGTAGGCGCGGCAGGCTTGTAGGCGCGGCAGGCAGGGGCACCGGCGCACATCACCCCGGCCGCAAGCGGTTGCGGCGCGCGCCCTGCCTCACAACTGCTGCTGCACCTGGGCCAGCGCAGCCGGGTCTTCCATGGTGCTGAGGTCGCCCGGGTCGCGCCCCTCGGCCACGGCCTGCATGGCGCGGCGCAGCAGCTTGCCGCTGCGCGTCTTGGGCAGCGCACTGACGAAGACCACGCGCGAGGGCCGGGCCACGGCGCCCAGCCGCGCATCGACCAGCTTCATCACATCGGCCTGCAGCGCCGCGCGCTCGGCCTCGCCCTCCAGCGCCGTCCGGGGCACGGCAAAGGCCAGCGCCACCTGGCCCTTGAGCGTATCGGCCACGCCGACCACGGCGACTTCGGCCACCTGGGGGTGGGCGGAGATGCATTCCTCGATCTCGCGCGTGCCCAGGCGGTGGCCGGCCACGTTGATCACGTCGTCCGTGCGGCCCAGGATGAAGAAGTAGCCATCCTCGTCGCGAATGCCCCAGTCGAATGTGCTGTAGACCATGCGGCCCGGAATGCTCTTCCAGTAGGTATTGACGAAGCGCTGATCGTCACGCCAGACGGTCTGCATGCAGCCCGGCGGCAGCGGTCCCTCGATGGCCAGCACGCCCTTTTGCCCGGCGCCGAGCAGTTCCTCGCCCGTGGCCTCGTCGATCAGTTTCACGTCATAGCCATAGACGGCCTTGCCGGGACTGCCGAAGCGCGTGGTCTGCTGCTCCACGCCGTTGCACAGCGTGAGGATGGGCCAGCCGGTCTCGGTCTGCCAGTAGTTGTCGATGATGGGCTTGCCCAGGGCCTGGCTGATCCACTGCGCCGTGGGCTCGTCCAGCGGCTCGCCGGCCAGCCACAGCGCCTTGAGGCTGGAGATATCGTGGCGGTGCAGGTACTCGGCATCGTGCTTCTTGAGCACGCGGATGGCCGTGGGCGCCGAGAACATGTGGGTGACCCGGTACTTCTCCACGATGCTCCACCAGATGCCCGCGTCGGGGCGTATGGGCACGCCCTCGTAGAGCACGGTGGCCATGCCTGCGATCAGCGGCGCATAGATGATGTAGCTGTGGCCCACGACCCAGCCGATGTCGCTGGTGCAGAAAAAAGTCTGCCCTGCCTCGGCCCCGAAGATCAGCGGCATGCTGGCGGCCAGCGCCACAGTGTAGCCGCCCGTATCGCGCTGCACGCCCTTGGGGCGCCCCGTGGTGCCGCTGGTGTAGAGCGTGTAGCTGGGGTCGGTGGATTCCACCCAGGTGCAGGCGACCTGGGCGTCGGCGTGCAGCGCACGCAGGCTGGCCCAGTCGTGGTCACGGCCGGCGCGCATGGGCGCAGGCGCCAGGCCACGGTCCACGATGAGCACGGCCGCTGGCTTGTGGCTGGCCAGCTGCAGCGCCTCGTCCAGCAAAGGCTTGTAGGCCACGACGCGCCCCCCGCGCGAACCGGCATCGGCGCTGACGATGACCTTGGGCTCGGCATCGTCGATGCGCGAGGCCAGCGCCGCCGAGGCAAAGCCGCCGAACACCACCGAATGGATGGCACCCAGCCGCGCGCAGGCCAGCATGGCAAAGGCCGCCTCGGCAATCATGGGCATGTAGATCTGGACGCGGTCGCCCTTTTGCACACCCAGCGACTGCAGCACGGCGGCCATGCGCTGCACCTCGGCATGCAGTTCGCGGTAGGTGTAGGCCTTTTCCGTGCCGGTCTCGGTGGAGATGGCGATCAGCGCGTTCTGGTCGGGGCGCTCGGCCAGGTGCCGGTCCACGGCGTTGTGGCAGAGATTGGTCTGCCCCCCGACAAACCACCGTGCAAACGGCGGATTGTCGTAGTCGCATATGCGCTGGGGCGGCACATGCCAGTCGATGCGGCGGGCCTGCTCGGCCCAGAAGGCATCGCGCTCCTCGATGGAGCGGCGGTGGAAATCGTCGAAACGCGGGGCCATTGTCTGTCTCCTGTCGTTGTCATGGATTGGCGGCTTCTGAATTCATAATTATTCATAATGCGCTTGCCAAAAGCTGACAACTCCGCGCTGCGCGGGCAGACAGGCCCCTTCAAACTCAGAAGCTGTAGCGCAGGCCGACCGAGATCTCGCTGGAACTCAGCTTGGCGCGCATCTGCTCATCCTGCAGGCCACGGACATTGGTGAAGTTGTTGGCGCCGCTGTGGGTCTTGCCCATGCCCACATAGCGGTAGCCCAGGTCGATGCTGACCTTTTGAATCGGCGAGTAGCTGACGCCAAAGCCCAGCGCATAGGCCAGATTGTTCTGGGAATCGCTGAAGTACTGGCGATTCGGATTGCCTTGCCAGCCGCTGGACTGCAGGTGAGCCAGGCCCAGGCCTGCCGTGCCGTACACGGAGAACTGCGCGTTCAGGGGGAAATCCTTGTACGCATTGATCATCAGGCGCTGAGAACGAATGCTGTGGTGATTGAAGCTCGTGGGAAAGCGCGTGGAGCCGCTGGTGAATTCGTTGCTCCTGGGCAGGGTGTATTCGGTTTCCAGACGCCAGTCCGACGGGAGCTGATAGCCCAGGGCCAGAGAGCCGTCTGTAGCGCGGCGGCTTTCATCACCAGGCACGAACTGCCCCAGCCCGGGGCGGGCGCTGGAGTCCATGTCGTGGGCCTTGTAGTTGGCGGAGTTGATGCGGACGGCGCCATAGAAATTGTCGGCAGCCAAAGCGCTGCCCGAGGCGGTCAGGATCAGGGCGGTGAAGGTCAGAACGTGCTTCATACAGTCTCTCTTGGGGGAATGCCGCCACTGTAGAAAAACGCCCTGCCCGCGCCTATTCGGCCGGCTACGCACGCAGCTCCGTAGAACTACGCGGTGCAGCGACAGCCCGCCTCCCAAGAACAGACAGGCCACCATGAAAAAAGGCGCTCCAAAGAGCGCCCCAAGACGGCGGAACCAGGAACCCGTGCCTTACTTGACCAGAGCAAGCAGATCCTTGAAGGCCGGATGCTCGCAGCTGCGCAGCCACTCGAAGGCCACCATCTCCGTGGTCACCAGCTCGGCACCCGCGCCGGCCAGGCGGTCGAAGGCGGCATCGCGGTTGCGCTCGGTGCGCGAGCTGCAGGCGTCGGTGACGACCCAGACATCGAACTCATCTTCCAGCAGCTCCAGCGCCGTCTGCAGCAGGCAGACATGGGCTTCACAGCCGGCAATCACCACCATGCTGCGCTCGGGCGCCTGCTGCTGGGGCTTTTGCAGGTGCTTGGGCAGGCTGCGTGCATTGCCGCCCTGGGGCCGTGCAGGAGGACGCAGCCACTCGCCCAGGCCCTCGGCCACGGCGCTGAAATGCATCTTGGACAGGGTCCGGTCGCACAGCGCGCGCAGTTCGGCGTCGTTGGCGCCCAGGCGCGAGGGGTTCTGCTCGGTGCCGAAGACCGGTACGTCCACCAGCTGCGCCAGGCGCGCCAGCTTCACGGCATTGGCCAAAACTGCCGGTCCCTCGAAGATGGCCGGCATCAGGCGCTCCTGGTAATCGACGAGTACGAGCTGGGAGTCGGTGGCTTCAAGCAGCATGGCGGATCTTTCTTGGAAATATGGGGCGGCGCGGGCCGCCCTTCTTATAGAGGACAAAAGGGAAAGCTTTCCATTGTCGCAGCTTGCGTGCGCTCCCTGCCGCGCAGCCCGGATTCCTGAGGTAACTCAAAAACCCAGGCTTTCGGGGGTCTTATCGAATTTGTCCTACGTTTTTGCGTGGTAATCTCGCGCCCCATGTCCCGATGGCTTATTGCACTCCTGTTTGTCAGCGTCACGGCACACGCGGCTCCGCCCGAAATGCGTGACGACGATATGAACCAGCTGCTGGTCAACCGCAGCCTCATCTCGCAGCTGCGCGAAGCCCGCCATCACATGGCGGAACGCACTTCCGACTTCGTCAAGGAAGCACGACAAAGCGTCGCCGAAAAGACCTCCGATCTGGTCGTGACCGCCATGGGCTTCATCGGCGTTCCCTACCGCCGCGGCGGCAACAGTGCCGAGACCGGCTTCGACTGCAGCGGCTTCGTCCGCGCCATCTACTCCGAAACCCTGGGCAAGGTCCTGCCGCGCCGCGCTGACCAGCAGGCACAGGCCACGGAAAAAATCGACAAGAACGAACTCAAGCCCGGTGATCTGGTGTTCTTCAACACCATGCGCCGCACCTTCAGCCATGTCGGCATCTATGTCGGCGACGGCAACTTCATCCATGCACCGCGTACCGGTGCACAGGTTCGCGTGGAAAGCATGCAAAGCGCGTACTGGGCTCGCCGCTTCGATGGCGCCCGCCGCGTGCAGGATGCCGACGGCCTGGGCCTTGACGCCAGCAAGGCCGCTCTGGCCCTGCAGATGCAGGCAAGCCAGCTGCAGTGATCGCAGCGTCTTTTGCGCCAATCCACAAACGCCTGCACATGCAGGCGTTTTGTTTTTCAGGGCCCTGCTCTGGCTTCGTCCCAGGTTGAGATGCTGTCCGACAGGGCCACCCGGTGCCGGGCCCTAGAGTCGCGGCATGGAAGCTTCAGTTCGGAGAAAAGCATGATGTCCTTGATTGGTACCCTCATCGTTGGCCTGGTCGTTGGCTTGCTGGCGCGGGCACTCAAACCCGGCGATGACAGCCTTGGCTGGATCATGACCATCCTGCTCGGCGTGGCAGGATCGTTTCTTGCCAGCTACGTCGGTGTCGCCATGGGCTGGTACGAGGCCGGGCAACCCGCCGGCTGGATCGCCTCCATCGTGGGCGCCATCGTCATCCTCTTCATCTACAGCCTGGTTCGCAGCAAGAGCGCACGCTGACCACCCTGCGCGCCAGCCGCATCCGCCGGCTGGCGCATTTTCCTGATCGACATCTGCCCCGTCCTCACTGGCACGCATGATCTTTCGCACATCGGACAAAACCCCTCCCCCTCCACCACCGCGCCACGATGTGGCGCAAGCGGCCGAGAGCGCGCGCAAGTTGCTGCACCGGCGTGCGCTGGTCGGCGCAGCGGCCAGCAGCCTGCCCATTCCGGGCCTGGACTGGCTGGTGGATGCGGCCCTGCTGGCGCGGCTGCTGCCACGCATCAACCGCGAATTCGGCCTCACGCCCGAACAGTTGGACAAGCTGGAACCCGGCAAGCGCGAGCAGGTGCAAAAGGCCGTGGCCATGGTGGGCTCGGTGCTGATCGGCAAGCTGATCACGCGCGACATGGTGGTGCGCCTGGCGCGCGCGGCCGGCATGCGCATGACGGCCACGCAGGCCGCCAAGTACGTGCCGCTGGCAGGCCAGGCTGCAGCGGCAGCGCTGGGCTATGCCACGCTGCGCTATCTGGGCGAGCGGCATATCCAGGACTGCATTCGTGTGGTCGAGCACGCAGAACTCGACATTCCCTCACGGCTGGATCGCACGGCGCGCAAGGTCGAGCAGACAGGTCAGCAATTGGAAAAGGCAAAAAAGACCGACAAGGCCGACAAGGACGGGCGCGAGGCCGAGCCCGCCCCCGAGCCTTCCGGCAAGCGCTCGCGCTTCTGGCGCCAGCCCGATCGCGGCCCCTGGGGCCGCTCCCAGTAGACGGCTATCAGCCCAGGTCCGACGCCTGGTGGCGCTCGGGCACCTGGGTGGCTTCATCTCCCCAGGTACGATTCACGCGGCGGCCGCGCAGCACGGCCGGCCTTTGGGCAATCTCCCTGGCCCAGCGCATGACATGCGTGTATTCATGGGCAGACAGGAACTCGGCCGCGCCATACACCTCGTTGAGCACCAGGGCCCCATACCAGGGCCAGATGGCGATATCGGCAATGCTGTAGTTGGCCCCTGCAATGAACGGGTGCAGGGCCAGCTGGCGATCGAGCACATCGAGCTGGCGCTTGGTCTCCATGGTGAAGCGGTTGATGGGGTACTCGAACTTCTCGGGCGCATAGGCATAGAAATGCCCGAAACCGCCGCCAAGGTAAGGTGCCGACCCCATCTGCCAGAACAGCCAGTTCAGCGTCTCGGTGCGCGCAGCGGGCTCGGCAGGCAGCAGCGCACCAAACTTCTCGGCCAGGTACAGCAGGATGGAGCCTGACTCGAACACGCGCACCTGCGGCTCGACGCTGCGGTCCAACAGCGCCGGGATCTTGGAATTGGGATTGACCTCGACAAAGCCGCTGGAGAACTGGTCGCCTTCGCTGATGCGGATCAGCCACGCGTCGTACTCCGCGCCGGCATGGCCAAGCGCCAGCAGCTCCTCCAGCATGATGGTGACCTTCACGCCGTTGGGCGTGGCCAGCGAATACAGCTGCAGCGGCTGCTGCCCCACCGGCAATGCCTTGTCATGGGTGGAACCGGCGACCGGGCGGTTGATGTTGGCAAAGGTGCCGCCCGAAGGCGCTGGCTGCCATACGGCAGGCGGGACATAGGTGGAGCTGTCGGTCATGCAGGGTTCCTGTGGTTCGCGGGCTGGGGAGAGGTGCCCGGCTGAAGGTGATTGTCCCGTCACCGGCGCGCTCTTGCCGGCGTGCGGGGAACGCCGCCACGGCGCCCGGGGATTTGCCACAATCGCGGCATGACTGCCGCCCCCACCTCCGCCCGCCAGTTCTGGCTCATGAAGAACGAGCCCGACGAATTCTCCATAGACCACGCGCTGGCCGCACCGCAGGCCACCATCGCCTGGGACGGTGTGCGCAACTACCAGGCGCGCAACTTCATGCGCGATGCCATGCAGGTGGGCGATGGGGTGCTGTATTGGCACTCCAGTTGCGCCGAGCCCGGCATCTACGGCATCGCCCGCATTGCAGGCAACCTGCGCGTCGATGCCTCGCAGTTCGACCCGCGCAGTCCCTACTACGACCCCAGGTCCTCGCCCGACAAGCCACGCTGGCTCACGCTGGACGTGCAGGCGCTGCGCAAGACACGCACGCTGCAGATCGCCGAGCTGCGCGAGCATCCCGAGCTTGCCGGCATGCGTGTACTGCAAAAGGGCAACCGCCTGTCGATCACGCCGGTCACGCCCGAGGAATGGGCCTTCATCGAAGGCCTGCTCCAACCCGCCTGAGCTGCCGACCCGCCCCGCCCCGCCGCGGGCTGCTTTCTTACAAGCAAGAAGCTTCTCTCCTGCACGCCGGACCTGCACCGGCCGCTATGCTTTTGGGCATTTGCGAACCTGGATTTCGCATGCTGGAGGGAGAATCTTCGTGCGTTGGCGAAAAGCAAAAGCAAAAACACCCCCTGGAACTCCCAAGAGCGGCATGGCCGCTGCGCCCGGCCGCCTGCGGCTGGCGCTGCGCGACGCCATCGCCGCCTCCCTGGGTGCGATGCTGGCCTGGGAGCTGTCCCACTACCTGCTCGGCCACACCAAACCCGTCTTTGCCGCCGTCACCGCCCTGGTCTGCCTGGCGCCCGGACTGCCCAGCCACCTCAAGCAGACCTGGGGCCTGGTGCTGGGCTGCGCCATCGGCATCATCGTCGGCGAACTGGCCTGGCTGCTGCCCGACACCATTCCGCTGCTGCGGCTGAGTCTGGCCTCGCTGGTCGCCCTGTCTCTGGCCGCCATGCTCGGGCAGCCGCCGGTCGTCCCGATACAGGCGGGCGTCTCCGTCGTGCTGGTGCTGAGCATGGGGCCGAGCGCCGCGGGCGAGACCCGGCTGGTTGACGTACTGGTGGGCGCCGGTGTCGGCCTGATGTTCAGTCAGGTGATCTTCACGGCCAATCCGCTGCGCGCCGTGTCGCGCTCGGCAAGCGCCTTGCTGGGCCAGTTGGCCGAGGGGCTGGAAGCCACCCTGCGCGCCACCGCCACCCACGACACGCCCGATGCCACCGTCGCGCTGGGCCAGCTCACACGCAGCAGCGATGCGCTGAGCGCGCTGCGCGCAGCCATGGTGGAGGCGCAAAGCGCCAGCCGCTGGTCCCTGCGCGGCCGCCTGGGTGGCGCGGGGCTGCAGACCATCACCGGGCGCTATGACCGCCACGCCGTGCGCCTGTATGCCAGCGCACTGCTGCTGGGCGAAAGCCTGGTGCGCGGCATGTCGCATGACAGTGGCCTCATGCCGCGCGCCATCGTCCTGCACTGTGAATGGCTGGTCGATGCCTGCCGCCAGCTATCCGCCAACGGCAACGTGGTGGCCCTGCAGCCCGATGACGCCCTGGCCGAACTGGCCGCATCCGCTCCCCAGGCACCCGCCCAGCCGGTGCCCCAGGCCTGGCTGCCCGCGCTGGACCATGCGCAGCAGATGGAAGAAGCCCTGAAGGCGTTGATAGGATCGCGCGACGCGTGATCAGACTGCAGCGCGCCCGCGCGGCGCTGCAGCCGCACCGCCGATGCGCCCGATGGCGCCGGCCAGCCACCAGCCGATGGCGCACATGGCCGCCGTCACCACCCAGGTCCACTGCCATCCGCCCGCCTGCACGGCCACGGCCGCCACCAGAGGCGGGCCTGCAAACTGCCCCACGCTGGACCATTGCTGCATGAAACCCACCGTGGTCGATACCGTGGACTCATCGGGGGCCAGCCGCACGGCCATGGAAAACAGGGTGCCCGGAATCAGCCCGCCCGCCGCCGAAAACAACACCACCGCCACAAAGCGCAGCCACAACGGCGCCAGCGGTTGCCCCTGCCATTGCAGATAGGCCAGCAGCGCACACGCCGCCATGCAGCCAAACCCCAGGCGCAAGGCGCGTGTGGCGCTCCAGCCGCCTTGGAGCAAACGGCCCGAGGCCACATTGCCCACCATGTTGGCCAGCGCCACCACGGCCGTCAGCGTGCCCGACAATGCGGCGCCCAGGCCAGCCTCGGCATAGACCGTGGGGAGAAAGCCGATGACGGCCATCCACTGCCCTGAATACACGGCAAAGGCCACAGCCACGCACCAGGGTCCGCGGCTGCGCAGGGTCAACGCCAGGCGAGGACGCCAGCCACCGCCCGCCACCGACGCACCAAGGGGCACCGGCCTGTCTGCCGGCACGCCACACCAGACGGCGACCCATGCGAGTGCCGAGATCAGCCCCAACAGCAACCACCATGCGGGCCAGGATGCCCAGGCCATCACCCACGGCCCCAGCAGCAAGCCGATGGCACTGCCCAACGGCATATAGGTGCCCCACCAGCCCATGCGCGCGCTCAGATCGCTTGGCGCCACGCAGCGCCGGATCAGACCCGGCCCCGGCATGGCCACCAGCAAAAAGCCCAGCCCCTCCACGGCACGCAAGGCCAGCAGCGCTGCAAACCCCGTAGAGGTGGCGCCCAGGGCGCTGGCACCCGCCATCAGCAGCAGGCCTGCCAGCATGCTGCGCCGCAGCCCCCAGCGGTCTGCACCCAGACCCACCACCAGGCCCAGCACCATGCCGGCCACCTGCACGGTGGAAAGCAGAAAGCCGGCCTGCAGCAGGGACAGGCCCAATTGCTGCTGCAGCACCGGCACAGCCGGCGGCAGCTTGCCTACATGCAGAGCCGCGCTGACGCCGGCCGCCACGACGATCCATGAGGGATGCACCCCCTGCTTCGTTGTTTTCACTGGATGCTGTCTCCCGGGGGCGCATGCCATGCGCCCTGTCGCTGATGTGTGAAGTATCGAAAGCATAGGCCAAGCGGCGCCTGCAAACAGCACTCTTCTTACCCGCCGCCCCGTCTGCATGGAGGCACACTGAAGGCCTGGATCAACTCCCGAGGCCTCGCGCATGCGCTCATCACTAGATTTCAGCTCCTGGTCTTCGCTGCTGTCCACGGTGTTGGGCCTGCTGCTGGTCACCTGCCTGATGATGGGCATTCGCCTGCTGTTCATGCAGACCGTGCAAAAGCGGCGCGAGCGTGAGAACCGCCAGATCAATGAACGCCTGAAGTCGCTTATCGCCGCCTACAAGACGCTGGGCGGCTCCTTCACGGGCACGCTGCATGTGAATCCCCTGCACCTGCGCGATCTGCGCAGGCCCGCCGCCGACGATGCCGATGCACCACCGGCTTTTGGCAGCGAGCGCCAACGGCGCATTCGCGATGCGGTCGAAGCCGCGCTGTCCGATGTCATCTTGCTCGGGACGCAGGACCAGGTGCGCATGGCCGCCCAGGCGGCCCAGGACATGGTGGCAGGCCAGCCTGTCGAGACTGCGGCACTCGTCACTTCGCTGCGCGCCTTCATCCGCGAAGCGCTGGATCTGGAGCCGATCCCCGACAGCCTGCGCGTTCCCAACCAGGGCCCCACGCGTCCGGGCGGCACGACGGGCGGGGCGCGCAAAGGTGGCGCGGAATCCGGCGCTTCAAGCAAGGGCGGTGGCGGTGGCGGCGGCGGTGGTGGCGCAGGAATGGGCGCCGCAGGCATGGGCGGCCTGGGCATGGGAGCAGGCCTTGGCGTCGGCGTTCACCATGGAGACGATGGCACGCCCCTACCATGAACACCTGCCGCGCCGGGTCGAACAGCAAACCACTGGGACGCCGGCCCGCTTGCCGGGCGAACCTGACACTCGACAGAAACAGCCAAGCCTGCGAGGTACCAGATGGCACCCCGCAGGCCTCGCATGCCGGGCAGCAGCCGCCTGCCTGCCCGTCCTCCCCCACCAATTCCTGTCAGACCATCACCACGTCACAGCCGCAGCTTGGCCGTTGCCAGCAGCAAACCAAACCCCACCAACATGCCGCCAAAGGCCCTGTCTATCCAATGCCGCACGGCCAACAGCCGTGCACGCACCCGCTGGGCAGAAAAGCACATCGCCACGATGCAGAACCACGCCACATGGGCCAGCGAGATGAATCCGCCATATGCCATCTGCGTGGCCAGCGGCGTGTCCTGTCCCACGATCTGCAGGAACAGGCTGACCACGAACACCGTGGTCTTGGGATTGAGCGCATTCGTCAGAAAGCCCGTGCGCAGTGCCGCCATGTCGGAGAGCGCGGCCACGGGCTGACTGGGCAAATCGCCCTCCGGGCGGCTGCGCAGCATGGTCACGCCCAGATAGATCAGATAGGCTGCACCCAGCAGCTTGACCACGTCGAACAACCATGTGGACTGCTGCATGAGCAGTCCGACCCCGAGCAAGGTATAGCCGACATGGACCAGCACCCCCAGGCCAATGCCCAGCGCCGTGAGCAGGCCCGCGCGGCGCGAGCGCAGCAGGCTGTTGCGTGTGACCATGGCGAAATCCGCCCCTGGGCTGATGACGGCCAGCAAGGTAATGGTGACTACAGCTATCCATTCGGTCATCGGTTATCCATTCGATTCAATGCAACGCGCCGGATAGTATTGGCCTTCCATGAAAATACATAACGATGTTTTCTGACACAGTTGGTGAACTCAACTCACATACCCCGAGCAAGCGGCTGCCGTCGCTGCAGGCCTTGCGTTGCTTCGAAGCGGCCGCCCGGCGGGAGAACTTCAGCAAGGCGGCAGAAGAGTTGCACCTGACCCATGGCGCCATCAGCCGGGCCGTGCGCCTGCTGGAGGACGATCTGGGCGTGACCCTGTTTGACCGCCGCAGCCGCCGCGTCTTCCTGACCGAGGCGGGCCGCCACCTGGCCCAGGCCGTGCACGAAGGCCTGGAGCGCATGCGCCAGGCCACGCAGGAGTTGCGCTCGCGCGCGCAGCAGGCGCGCCGCTGGGTGCTGTCCTGCGAGCCCACCTTGCTCATGCGCTGGCTGATCCCGCGCTGGCCCCAGTTCCAGGAACAACACCCGGAGTTGCAGCTGCACCTGATGGCGGGCGGCGGGCCTTTCTCTTTCGCGGACGGCATCGATCTGGCCATACGGCGCGATGACTTCTCTCCGCCAGCGGGCTGTCATGCGGAGACCCTGTTTGCCGAGCGCATAGGCCCGGTCTGCCGGCCCGAGCGGCTGGCACAGTGGTGCACGCGCTCCGACGAGGGGCATGCCACCGGGCTGCGCCCGGAGGCGCCCTTGCTGCAAAGCCGCACCCGCCCGGGGGCCTGGTCCACATGGGCAGAGCACAGCGGCCAGCCGCCGCCGTCGGGATCCCAGCTGCAGTTCGACCATTTCTATTTCAGCCTGCAGGCCGCCGTGGCAGGCATGGGACTGGCCATCGGACCCTGGCAACTGGTGCGCGACGACATCGCCAACGGCGTGCTGGCAGCGCCCATGGGCTTTGTCGAGGACGGTTCGCGCTACTGCCTGCTGTCCCCCGCTCCGCCCACGCCAGATGGCGTGCACGAACAATTGCTGCAGTGGCTGCGCGCCCAGGCCTGAACAGGTCTGCCCCCTTTGCCGTGCCTATGTCTGGACCGGTGTCCGGCCTGATGTCTGTGTCCTTGTCTGAGTCTCCCAAAGCAGAAAGGCAGCCGAAGCTGCCTTTCTGTTCTTGCCAGGCCTGAACGCCCGGCCTTGCGCTTACTTGCGCTGCGGCGGCAGGTCCGTGCAGGAGCCGTGCGCCACCTCGGCCGCCATGCCCAGGCTTTCGCCCAGCGTGGGGTGGGGGTGGATGGTCTTGCCGATGTCCACAGCGTCGGCACCCATTTCGATGGCCAGCGCAATCTCGCCGATCATGTCGCCCGCATGCGTGCCGACGATGCCGCCACCCAGGATGCGGCCATGGCCGTGCGCCTCGGGGCTGTCATCGAACAGCAGCTTGGTGACGCCTTCGTCGCGGCCATTGGCAATAGCGCGGCCCGAAGCCGTCCAGGGAAACACACCCTTTTTGACCTTGATGCCCTGTGCCTTGGCCTGGTCCTCGGTCAGACCCACCCACGCCACTTCCGGGTCGGTGTAGGCCACGCTGGGGATCACGCGGGCATTGAAGGCGCTGGCAGCCAGCTCCTTGTTGCCCTGCAGTTCACCGGCGATGACTTCGGCGGCCACATGGGCCTCGTGCACGGCCTTGTGCGCCAGCATGGGCTGGCCCACCACGTCGCCAATGGCGAAGATGTGGGGCACATTGGTGCGCATCTGGATATCGACTTCGATGAAGCCGCGGTCCGTGACGGCCACGCCGGCCTTCTCGGCAGCGATCTTCTTGCCGTTGGGCGTGCGGCCCACGGCCTGCAGCACCAGGTCGTAGACCTGGGGCTCGGGCACGGTGATGCCGTCCTTGGCAGGCGCGAAGCTGACCTTGATGCCTTCGGGCGTGGCTTCGGCACCCACGGTCTTGGTGTTGACCATGATGTTGTCGAAGCGCGGCGCGTTCATCTTCTGCCAGACCTTGACCAGGTCTCGGTCGGCGCCCTGCATGAGGCCGTCCATCATCTCCACCACGTCCAGGCGTGCGCCCAGCGTGGAGTAGACGGTGCCCATTTCCAGGCCGATGATGCCGCCGCCCAGGATCAGCATGCGCTTGGGCACGCTGGCCAGGTCCAGCGCGCCGGTGGAGTCCACCACGCGCGGGTCCTTGGGCATGAAGGGCAGGTGCACGGCCTGGCTGCCGGCGGCAATGATGGCGCGCTTGAACTGCACGATCTTCTTGCTGCCGGTCTTTTCCTGGCCATCGCCCGTGGTCTCTTCCACTTCCAGGTGGTTGGCGCCGACGAAATTGCCGTAGCCGCGCACCACGGTGACCTTGCGCATCTTGGCCATCTGGCCCAGGCCGCCGGTCAGCTTGCCGATGACCTTGTCCTTGTGTCCGCGCAGCTGGTCGATGTTGACCTCGGGCGCGCCGAACTTGACGCCGGCCACCTCCAGGTGCTTGACCTCGTCCACCACGGCGGCCACGTGCAGCAGCGCCTTGGACGGGATGCAGCCCACGTTCAGGCAGACGCCGCCCAGGCTCTTGTAGCGCTCGACGATGACCACATTCAGGCCCAGATCGGCCGCACGGAAGGCTGCCGAGTAGCCGCCAGGACCGCCGCCGAGCACGACCACGTCGCAGTCGTAATCGGCCGCGCCACCGGCATAGCTGGCTGCGGTCGGAGCGGGAGCCGATGCTGCGGGCGCTGCAGCGGCAGGCGCTGGAGCCGCCGCTGCAGGGGCCGGTGCTGCCGCCTGGGGTGCGGCGGCCGCCTCGCCAGCGGCCTCCAGCGTCAGGATCAGGCCGCCTTCGGCGATCTTGTCGCCAATCTTGACCTTGAGTTCCTTGACCACGCCGGCATGGCTGGAGGGGATCTCCATGGAGGCCTTGTCGGACTCCACGGTGATCAGGGACTGGTCCTTGGCGACGGTGTCACCGGGCTGGACCAGCAGTTCGATCACGCCCACTTCGGCGAAGTCGCCGATGTCGGGCACCTTGATGTCGATGATTGCCATGTGTCGGGCCTCCGTTTACAGCAGGATGCGGCGGTAGTCCGCAAGCACTTGGCCCAGGAAGGCATTGAAGCGCGCGGCCGAGGCACCGTCGATGACACGGTGGTCATAAGACAGCGACAGCGGCAGCGTCAGGCGCGGCACGAATTGCTTGCCATCCCACACCGGCTTCATCTGGCCCTTGGACAGACCGAGGATGGCCACTTCAGGGGCGTTGATGATGGGGGTGAAGTTCGTGCCACCGATGCCGCCCAGCGACGAGATCGAGAAGCAGCCGCCCTGCATGTCGGCAGCGCCGAGCTTGCCGTCGCGGGCCTTCTTGGCCAGCTCGCCCATTTCCTGGCTGATCTGCAGGATGCCCTTCTTGTCGGCATCGCGCAGCACGGGCACCACCAGGCCGTTGGGCGTGTCGGCCGCGAAGCCGACGTGGAAGTACTGCTTGTAGACCAGGGTGTCGCCGTCCAGCGAGGCATTGAACTCGGGGAACTTCTTGAGGGCCGCAACCACCGCCTTGATCACGAAGGCCAGCATGGTCACCTTGACGCCGCTCTTCTCGTTCTCCTTGTTGGTGGAGACACGGAAGGCTTCCAGGTCGGTGATGTCGGCCTCGTCATTGTTGGTGACGTGCGGGATCATGACCCAGTTGCGCGACAGGTTGGCGCCGCTGATCTTCTTGATGCGCGACAGGTCCTTGCGCTCGACCGGACCGAACTTGGCGAAGTCGACCTTGGGCCAGGGCAGCAGGTCCAGACCTGCGCCGCCGCCGGAGCCACCCTTGGGAGCGGTCGCGGCCTGGGCCTTGGTCTGCACGGCACCCGCCATGACGGACTTGGTGAAAGCCTGGATGTCGTCGGCCGTGATGCGGCCCTTGTTGCCCGAGCCCTTGACCTCGTCCAGCGGCACACCCAGCTCGCGGGCGAACTTGCGTACCGAGGGCGATGCATGGGGCAGCTTGCCCGTGGGCGCCACGGTGGGGTTGTGCGCAGGTGCAGCGGCGGGAGCCGATGCTGCAGCGGCAGACACAGGAGCTGCAGCGGCCGGGGCAGCAGCGGCCGGTGCAGGGGCTGCAGCAGCAGGTGCCGGGGCCGCAGCCTGGGCTGCAGGCGCGGCAGCGCCCTGCACGCTCATCTGGCCGACCACGTCGCCCACGTTGACCGTGTCACCGATCTTGAGCGTCAGCGCCGTGATGGTGCCGGCCGCTGGCGACGGGATTTCCATCGAGGCCTTGTCGGATTCGACGGTGAACAGCGATTGCTCGGCCGTCACGGTGTCACCGACCTTGACCAGCATCTCGATCACGGCCACGTCCTTGAAGTCGCCAATGTCGGGAATCTTGATGTCGATCTGCGTGGCGGCGCCCGAGGCCGCAGGCGCGGCAGCGGGAGCAGCGGCCGGTGCAGGCGCAGCCACCGGGGCCGGGGCTGCAGCGGCGGGGGCCGGTGCGGCGGCTGCAGGTGCCTGGGCAGCGGCTTCCGCCGACTCGACCACGGCAATGATGCTGCCCTGCTTGACCTTGTCGCCCATGTTGACGCGCAGCTCCTTGAGCACGCCAGCGTGGCTGGAGGGGATCTCCATGGAGGCCTTGTCGGACTCCACGGTGATCAGCGATTGCTCGGCCTTGATCTGATCGCCGGCCTTGACCAGCACTTCGATCACAGCAACTTCGTCGAAATCACCGATATCGGGGACTTGAATTTCTACCAATGCCATATGTGTCTCCCGTTCTTACTCAAGCGTGCAGCGGGTTGATCTTGTCGGCCTTGATGCCGTACTTGGCGATCGCTTCGGCCACGGTGGTGGCGTTGATCTTGCCTTCTTCGGCCAGCGCGCGCAGTGCGGCAACCACGATGTAGTGGCGATCCACTTCGAAGTGCTCGCGCAGCTTGCGGCGGAAGTCCGAACGGCCGAAGCCGTCGGTGCCCAGCACCTTGTAGGTGCGGCCCTTGGGCATGTAGGGGCGGATCTGCTCGGCGTAGGCCTTCATGTAGTCGGTGGATGCGATCACCGGGCCATTGTGCGACTGCAGCTGCTGCGTGACGAAGGGCACCTTCTGGGTGTCCAGCGGATGCAGCAGGTTCCAGCGGTCGGCGTCCTGGCCGTCGCGGGTGAGCTCGTTGAAGCTCGGGCAGCTCCACACGTCGGCGGCAATGCCCCAGTCGGCCAGCAGCAGTTCCTGGGCGAAGAAGGATTCGCGCAGGATGGTGCCCGAACCCAGCAGTTGCACGCGCAGGCCGCTTTCAGGCACCTTCTGGCCGGGCTTGCACAGGTACATGCCCTTGATGATCTGCTGCTCGGTGCCGGGCGTGAGGCCGGGCATGGCGTAGTTCTCGTTGAGCAGCGTGATGTAGTAGAAGACGTTTTCCTGGTTCTGCACCATGCGACGCAGGCCGTCCTGCATGATCACGGCGACTTCGTGGGCGAAGGTCGGGTCGTAGCTCACGCAGTTGGGAATGGTGTTGGCCAGGATGTGGCTGTGGCCGTCTTCGTGCTGCAGGCCTTCGCCGTTCAGCGTGGTGCGGCCCGAAGTGCCGCCCAGCAGGAAGCCGCGCGCCTGCATGTCGCCGGCCGCCCAGGCCAGGTCACCGATGCGCTGGAAGCCGAACATCGAGTAGTACACGTAGAACGGGATCATGATCCGGTTGCTCGTGCTGTAGCTCGTGGCTGCCGCGATCCAGCTGCTCATGCCACCGGCTTCGTTGATGCCTTCCTGCAGGATCTGGCCGGCCTTGTCCTCGCGGTAGTACATCACCTGGTCCTTGTCGACCGGGGTGTACTGCTGTCCAGCGGGGTTGTAGATGCCGATCTGACGGAACAGGCCTTCCATGCCGAAGGTACGTGCCTCGTCCACCAGGATGGGCACGACGCGCGGGCCGATTTCCTTGTCGCGCAGCAGCTGCGTGAGGAAGCGCACATAGGCCTGGGTGGTCGAGATCTCACGGCCTTCGGGCGTGGCTTCAAGGATGGCCTTGAAGGTATCCAGCGCCGGTGCCGTGAATTGCTCGCTGGCCTTCACGCGGCGGTGCGGCAGGTAGCCGCCCAGCGCCTTGCGGCGCTCGTGCAGGTAGCGCATTTCCGGGGTGTCGTCGGCCGGCTTGTAGAAAGGCAGGTCGGCGATCTGGCTGTCGGGAATGGGAATGTTGAAACGGTCGCGGAAGGCCTTGATGTCCTCGTCGCCCAGCTTCTTGGTCTGGTGAACGGTGTTCTTGCCTTCACCGATCTTGCCCATGCCGAAGCCCTTGACGGTCTTGACCAGCAGCACGGTGGGCTGGCCCTTGTGCGAATTGGCAGCGTGGAAGGCAGCGTAGACCTTCTGCGAATCGTGGCCGCCACGGCGCAGGTTCCAGATCTCGTCGTCGCTCATGTGCTCGACCATCTTCAGCGCGCGCGGATCGCGGCCGAAGAAGTTCTTGCGCACGTAGGCGCCGTCATTGGCCTTGAACGACTGGTAGTCGCCGTCGTTGCACTCGGCCATGATCTTCTTGAGCACGCCGTCCTTGTCCTTGGCCAGCAGCTCGTCCCAGCCCTTGCCCCACAGCAGCTTGATGACGTTCCAGCCGGAGCCGCGGAACTCGCCCTCGAGTTCCTGGATGATCTTGCCGTTGCCGCGCACCGGGCCGTCCAGGCGCTGCAGGTTGCAGTTGATCACGAAGATCAGGTTGTCCAGCTTTTCGCGCGCGGCCAGCGAGATCGCGCCCAGCGACTCGACCTCGTCCATTTCGCCGTCGCCGCAGAACACCCAGACCTTGCGGCTTTCGGTGTCGGCGATGCCACGGGCATGCAGGTACTTGAGGAAGCGTGCCTGGTAGATGGCCATCAGCGGGCCCAGGCCCATGGACACCGTGGGGAACTGCCAGAACTCGGGCATCAGCTTGGGGTGCGGGTAGCTGGACAGGCCCTTGCCGTCCACTTCCTGGCGGAAGTTCAGCAGCTGCTCTTCGGAGATGCGGCCTTCCAGGTAGGCGCGGGCATAGATGCCGGGAGATACGTGGCCCTGGATATACAGGCAGTCGCCGCCGTGGTTCTCGTTTTCGGCGTGCCAGAAATGGTTGAAGCCGGCCGCGAACATGTTGGCCAGCGAAGCGAAGGAGCCGATGTGGCCGCCCAGGTCACCGCCTTCGGGCGGGTGCAGGCGGTTGGCCTTGACCACCATGGCCATGGCATTCCAGCGCATGTAGGCGCGCAGACGGCCTTCGATTTCCAGGTTGCCGGGACAGCGGGCTTCCTGCGAGGTCTCGATGGTGTTCACATAGCCGGTGTTGGCCGAGAAAGGCATGTCCACGCTGTTCTGGCGTGCGTGTTCGAGCAGGTCCTCGATCAGCTTGTGCGCGTATTCGGCGCCTTCACGGTCGATGACGGCCGACAGGGCGTCCATCCATTCGCGCGATTCTTGTTGGTCCAGGCCGGCGGGAACGCCTGCATTGCCTTGCGGGTCAGTCTGAGCTGTCATGGGAATGTCTCCTTGCAGAAGGTAGCGTCTTGGGGTCGAACCAGTGAGCGGCGCAGCGCGCCAACGCAGGCGGGTAGTTCACCACGCCTTGCGCGGCACAGACCCTGTCTGGCGAACTTGAAAATACCGATTCACTGCCTCAATGCTCGGCGAGTGTCGCATACTTTTTTCGAATTTCAAATGGTGCTTTTTGATTTCATAATTTGAAATTTTGCTGCAAACGCACATACAGTGAAGACCCCAAAGAACGTCGCCGAAGCGCCTCGGCGGCGACTCCAATACTCCTTAAAAACAGTCAGACTCTCCCCTACACTGGGCGCATGCAATCCTCCCCTTCCGAGCACGGCACGCACAGCCCTGCCCCCATGGCAGGCGTGGCCGCGCCAGTGCGCTGGTGGCGCAGCTGGTGGCGCAGTCTTTCTCCCACGCGCCAGGACCGCTTCGCGGCGCTCGCCCCCCTCGCGGCCGTACTGATGTTCATGGCGGCCATCGTCGCCTCCTTCTGGTACCTGCGCATGGAGGAGATAGACCGCGAGAAGGAAGCGCTGCACCGCGACGTGGAATACGCGCAGCAACGCGTGCGCCTGCGCCTGCTGGAGCGCCAGGAGCAACTGATGCGCATGGCGCGCGACATAGGCAACCACGACCTGGGCGAATCCGACTTCGCCAGCCGCGCCGAAGCACTTATCAGCCAGTACCCGGAACTGCAGTCCATCACCTGGATCGATGCACAGCGGCGCATCCTGGCCAGCCAGTCCGCCCCCACCGTGAGCAGCGAGCAGCTGCGCATCCCGCGTGAAGTGCTGCGCGCCGGAGACGCGCTGGAGGCCTACCAGCTCGCGCGCGAGATGCAGCAACCCATCTACGTGCAGGGACTGGCCCACAAGGGGGAAGCCGCGCCGCTGCTGCAACTGCATGTGCCGCTGGCACAGGACGGCCGCTACATCGGCGAGCTGCTGGGCGAGTACTCCATCGACAGCCTGCTGCGCTATGGAACGCCCACCGAAATCATGGCCCGCTACGCCATGACCATGCTCGACAGCCGGGGCCAGGTGCTGGCCGGCACGCCGCTGACACCGCGCAAGCAGACCGCCACCGAACTGCTGCGCTGGCGCACCGTTGCCAACGAGGACGAGGCACCCGTCGCCCCCGTGGGCAACAGCCTGGTGCTGCGTGCCCAGGCCTATCGCACCTCGCTGGGCGTGGTCGGCAGCGGCCTGTTCTGGCTGGTGGGCACGCTCAGTGCGATGACGGCATGGCTGCTGCTGGCCACCTGGCGCCACACGCGCCGCCGCCAGCGCGCCCAGGAGGCCCTGGTCGCAGAGACCAACTTCCGCCGCGCAATGGAAAACTCCGTGCTCACCGGCATGCGCGCGCTGGACCTGCAAGGCCGCATCACCTATGTGAATGCCGCCTTCTGCCAGATGACGGGCTGGAGCGAGTCAGAGCTGGTCGGCCAGATGCCGCCCTACTCCTACTGGCCCGACAACGACTACGACAACCTGCACTCCAAGCTGCGCGAAGAGCTTTCGGGCAAGACCATCGTCGGCGGCTTCCAGGTGCGCGTGCAGCGCAAGAACGGCACGCAGTTCGATGCGCGCCTGTATGTCTCGCCGCTGATCGATGCCCATGGCCAGCACACGGGCTGGATGTCGTCCATGACCGATATCACCGAGCCCAACCGCATCCGCGAGCAACTGTCCGCCTCCTACGAGCGCTTCACCATCGTGCTGGAGGCGCTGGACGCCTCGGTGTCCGTCGCCCCGCTGGGCAGCGCCGAGCTGCTGTTCGCCAACAAGCTGTACCGGCAGTGGTTCGGCTCGCAGACCGATGGCCACCTGCAGCTCGTCGCCCAGGCCGGCGTGCTGCCCGTGCGCTCGCAGCCGCAAGGCATGGACGACGAGGACGGCCTCATGGGCCTGCCCACCGACTCGCTGACCAGCGCACGCAGCGAAAACGCCGAGATCTACCTGCCCGAACTGGGCAAGTGGCTGGAAGTGCGATCGCGCTACCTGAGCTGGGTGGACGGCCGCCTGGCCCAGATGGTGATCGCCACCGACATCACGCCGCGCCGCCTGGCCGAGGAGCAGGCCGATCGCCAGGCCGAGCACGCCCAGTCCGTCAGCCGCCTGATCACCATGGGCGAGATGGCCTCCAGCGTCGCCCATGAGCTCAACCAGCCGCTGACCGCCATCAGCAACTACTGCAGCGGCATGCTCACCCGGCTTGAAAAGGGCACGCTGACCGAAGAGCAGATGAAGTTCGCGCTGGAGAAAACCGCCCACCAGGCGCAGCGCGCGGGACAGATCATTTTGCGCATACGCTCCTTCGTCAAGCGCAGCGAGCCCAACCGCACCCTGGCCCAGGTCACCGACATGGTCAGCGAGGCCGTGGAGCTGGCCGGGATCGAGCTGCGCCGCCGCAATGTGCAGCTGACCTACCACGTGGCCGAGCGCATGCCGGCCATCATGGCCGACACCATCCTCATCGAGCAGGTGCTGGTCAACCTCATGAAGAACGGCGCCGAATCCATCGAGCAGTCGGGCCGCCCCAGCCACCAGCGCAACGTGGAACTGCGCGTGGTGCCACGCACCATCGAGGACCAGCGCGTCATCGAATTCAACGTGCAGGACACCGGCAAGGGCCTGCCGCCCGAGGTGCTGGAACGCCTCTTCGAGGCCTTCTTCACCACCAAGAGCGAAGGCATGGGCATGGGGCTGAATCTGTGCCGCAGCATTGTCGAGTCCCACCAGGGCCGGATGCGTGCCGAGAACCTCTACAATGGTTCCGAGGTTGTCGGCTGCCGGTTTTCATTCTGGCTGCCGCTGGCCCCGCCGGGCGACGCGACAACGCCGGCAGCGACCATTGAACCCACAACAAGGACGATTGCATGAGCTTGATCCCGAAAAAAGGCACTGTGTACGTAGTTGATGACGACGAAGCGGTTCGTGATTCGTTGCAATGGTTGTTGGAGGGCAAGGACTATCGTGTGCGCTGCTTCGACTCGGCCGAGACCTTCCTCTCGCGCTACGACCCACGCGAGATCGCCTGCCTCATTGTCGACATCCGCATGGGCGGCATGACGGGCCTGGAACTGCAGGACCGCCTGATCGAACGCAAGTCCCCCCTTCCCATCGTCTTCATCACCGGCCACGGCGACGTGCCCATGGCGGTGAACACCATGAAGAAGGGCGCACTGGACTTCATCCAGAAGCCATTCAACGAAGAGGAACTGCTGAACCTGGTCGAGCGCATGCTGGACCATGCCCGCGAAGCCTTTGCCGGCCACCAGCAGGCCGCCAGCCGCGACGCGCTGCTGGCCAAGCTGACCAGCCGTGAAGCCCAGGTGCTGGAGCGCATCGTCGCCGGCCGGCTGAACAAGCAGATCGCCGACGATCTTGGCATCAGCATCAAGACGGTGGAGGCGCACCGCGCCAACATCATGGAAAAGCTCAACGCCAACACCGTGGCCGATCTGCTCAAGATCGCCCTGGGCCAGGGCCAGACCGCTGCAGCGGCCAAGGCAGCCGTCGCCGGATAAGCCAAGACACCACCGCTTTTTTTCAAAGAGCTGCTAGCGCTTGATCAACAAGCTCTAGCAGCATTTTTATTGGTATTCACTGCAATGACAGCCCAACTCATCGACGGCAACGCCCTCTCCCGCCAACTGCGTGCCGAAGTCGCCCAGCGCGCCACCGCCCTGAAGGCCCGCGGCACCACGCCCGGCCTGGCCGTGGTCCTGGTCGGCGACAACCCTGCCTCCCAGGTCTATGTGCGCAACAAGGTCAAGGCCTGCGAGGACGCGGGCTTTCATTCGGTGCTGGAGAAGTACGATGCCTCGATGACCGAGGCCGAACTGCTAGCCCGCGTCGAGGCGCTGAACAACGACCCCAGCATCCACGGCATCCTGGTCCAGCTGCCACTGCCCGCACACATCGACGACCACAAGGTCATCGAGACCATTTCGCCGCTCAAGGACGTGGATGGCTTTCATGTGGCCAGCGCCGGCGCGCTGATGGTGGGCGAGGTCGGCTTCAAGGCCTGCACCCCCTACGGCTGCATGAAGATGCTCGAATCCATCGGCATGAAGGACCTGCGCGGCAAGCATGCCGTGGTCATCGGCCGCTCCAACATCGTCGGCAAGCCCATGGCCATGATGCTGCTGGCCGCCAATGCCACCGTCACCATCTGCCACAGCGGCACGGCCGATCTCGCCGCCATGACGCGCCAGGCCGACATCGTGGTCGCCGCCGTCGGCAAGCGCAATGTGCTGACTGCAGACATGTGCAAGCCTGGCGCCGTGGTCATCGACGTGGGCATGAATCGCAACGACGAAGGCAAGCTCTGCGGCGACGTGGACTTTGACGGCGTCAAGGAAGTGGCCGGCTTCATCACGCCCGTACCCGGCGGTGTCGGCCCCATGACGATTACCATGCTGCTGGTCAACACCATGGAGGCGGCCGAGCGCGCCGCCGGCTGACCAGGAGCTGACAAGCATCGGGCGGCTCCCTGGGGAGCCGCTTGATTTCAATGCACCCGACGGCATCTGACACGCATGAGCAATCCCCTCCTCGAATCCTCCGACCTGCCCCTGTTCGATCGCATACGCCCTGCCGATGTCGGCCCGGCCATCGATATCCTGCTGACCGGGGCCGCAGAGGCCCTGGAGACCGTCACGGCACCCGACTTTCCGGCGCGCTGGGATTCGATCTCGGCCGTGCTCGATGTCGCCACCGAGAAGCTGGGAACGGCCTGGGGCGCCGTCAGCCACCTCAACAGCGTGGCCGATACGCCCGAGCTGCGCGCCGCCTACAACGAGTCCCTGCCCAAGGTCACCGAATTCTGGACGCGCCTGGGTGCCGACGAGCGCCTGTACGCCAAGTACAAGGCCATTGACCCCGCCACGCTCAATGTCGAGCAGCGTGCGGCCTGGGACCATGCCATGCGCAACTTCGTGCTCTCCGGCGCCGAGCTGCGGGGCGAGGACAAGCTGCGCTTTGCCAAGATCCAGGAACGCTCGGCCGAACTGACGCAGAAGTTCAGCGAGAACGCGCTCGACGCCACCGATGCATTCGCCTACTACGCCACGGCCGAGGAGCTGGACGGAGTGCCGCAGGATGTGCGCCAGGCAGCCCGCTCCGCCGCCGAGGCCGAAGGCAAGCAAGGCTTCAAGCTCACGCTGAAGATGCCCTGCTATCTGCCCGTGATGCAGTTCGCGGCCAGCAGTGCGCTGCGCGAGAAGCTCTACCACGCCTATGTGACACGCGCCTCCGACCAGGCCGAGGGCGATGCCATCCGCTTCGACAACACGGCCAACATCTCGGAGATCCTGGCCCTGCGCAAGGAAGAGGCGCAGTTGCTGGGTTACCGCAATTTCGGCGAGATTTCACTGGTTCCCAAGATGGCGCATTCGCCACAGCAGGTGATCGACTTTCTGCGCGATCTCGCGCACCGGGCCCGACCCTATGCCGAGAAGGATGTCGCCGACCTGCGCGCCTTCGCACGCGATGAGCTGGGCCTGGCCGATCCCCAGCCCTGGGACTGGGCCTATGTCTCCGAAAAGCTCAAGGAGGCACGCTATGCCTTCAGCGAGCAGGAGGTCAAGCAGTACTTCCCTGCGCCCAAGGTGCTGGCCGGCCTGTTCAAGATCGTCGAGACGCTGTTCGACGTGGCCATCCGCCGCGACGCGGCGCCGGTCTGGAATCCCGCCGTCGAGTTCTACCGCATCGAGCGCAGCACGCCGCAAGGCCCCGAGCTGGTCGGCCAGTTCTACCTGGACCAGCCGGCGCGATCGGGCAAGCGTGGCGGCGCCTGGATGGACGATGTGCGTACCCGCTGGCTGCGCCCTGACAACCACAGGCTGCAGACGCCGGTCGCTCACCTGGTCTGCAACTTTGCCACCGGCGTCGATGGAAAGCCGGCCCTGCTCACGCACGATGACGTGATCACGCTGTTCCATGAAACCGGCCACGGCCTGCACCACATGCTGACCCAGGTCAACGAGCGCGACGTCTCAGGCATCGCGGGCGTGGAATGGGATGCCGTGGAGCTGCCAAGCCAGTTCATGGAGAACTTCTGCTGGGAATGGGAAGTGCTCAAGCACATGACCGCCCACGTGGACAGCGGCGAGCCGCTGCCGCGCGCCCTGTACGACAAGATGATCGCGGCCAAGAACTTCCAGTCGGGCATGCAGACGCTGCGCCAGATCGAGTTCTCGCTGTTCGACATGCTGCTGCATACCGAGCACGATCCGAAGGCAGACATCATGCCGCTGCTGGCCCGCGTGCGCGCCGAGGTGGCCGTGCTGCCGTCACCCCCTTACAGCCGCTCGGCCCACACCTTCAGCCACATCTTTGCAGGCGGCTATGCAGCCGGCTACTACAGCTACAAGTGGGCCGAAGTCCTCTCGGCAGATGCCTATGCGGCCTTCGAGGAAACCATGCTGGCAGACGGAACCCCCAACCCCGAGACAGGCCGCCGCTACCGTGAGGCGATTCTGGAGGCCGGGGGGGCACGCCCGGCCATGGAGTCGTTCAAGGCCTTCCGTGGCCGCGAACCCCAGCTGGATGCGCTGTTGCGCCACCAAGGCATGGCCCAGGCCTGAGAGCCCGGTCCCAGGTCTGCAGCGCCCCGACGGGGCGCTTTTTCCTGGCCCGGCCACCCCATCGGATTCGCGCAGCCACATCCTGTGGCTCCAGAAGATGGCCCAGGATGAATGGCACGCTATGCTTGCAGGCACTCCTGTGCGGGCATCCATCCGGTGAGTGGTGGCCCCCGGCACGAAACCCTTCTTCCGAAACCGAGATCGTCCATGCAGTCTTCTCCCAGCCTTGGCCGCGGCGCCCTGCGCCACCTGATGCCATGCCTCGCCCTCGCCTGCCTTACCGCCGCACTGCCGGCCGGTGCGCAGCAGGTGTACCGCATCGTCGGCCCCGATGGAAAAGTCACTTTCTCGGACCGCCCGGCCCAAAGCGCCCAGCAGCAGGCAGCGCCTGCCGCCCCGTCAGTCGCGGGCACCGCTGACAGCAATGCCAACCTGCCCTATGCGCTGCGCCAGATCGCCGGCCGCTTTCCGGTGACGCTGTACACCTCGTCCGACTGCGCGCCCTGCGACAGCGCGCGCCAGTTGCTGCAATCCAGAGGCATTCCCTATGCCGAACGCCTGGTGCAGACCGAGGCGGACGCCGCTGCCCTGCAAAAGCTCAGCGGCCAGAACAGCCTGCCGTTCGCCACCGTTGGCAAGCAGTTCCTGAGCGGCTTCTCATCCAGCGAATGGACTCAGTACCTGGATGCCGCAGGCTATCCTGCGACCTCGCAACTGCCGGCCCAGTACAAGCGGCCATCGGCACAGCCATTGACCACGCCTGCGCCCGCTGCATCGGCGGCGGCATCGGCGCCCGCAGTAGCACCCGCCGCTGCCGAGGCGCCGGGCAGCCGGCGCACCCCCATGCCCGCCCCAGCGCCTGGTGCACGCACCAACGACAACCCCGCAGGCCTGAGCTTCTAGGCAAGCACCTGCCGCAATCAGGAGCCCGCCAGTGGATTCCATGCTGTCCGATGTGGTCTGGACCATGGCAAGGCTTGCCACGCTTGTCGGCCTGCCCGCGCTCATCGCGTGGACCCTGGTTGCCAGGCCTTCATGGCGCGAGCCTTTCAGGCTGGCCAGCCTGGTGCTGGTGCCTTGCCTGATCACGCTGTGGTTCATGCATGACGGAGGCCTGGGCAATGGCCTCAACCGTCTGGCCTACTACATGGCGACGGCTGCGTTCCTTGCCGCCTACACGGGGCTGGCGGCCATCGCCCTGCTCATGCAGCGCCACAAAAAACAGCGCGCGCAAGCCTCGTTGCGCGCGCTGTGCCTGGGTGCATTGGCCCTGCTCGCGTGGATCGCAGGCGCCGTGGCGTTCGAGAGCCTCGGCTAGCCGAGGCCGGAGGGCCTTCGCTCAATAGTTGAGCGTCTGCACGCCCTCGGGCGTGCCCAGCAGGCAGACCGATGCCTTCTGGTGCGCAAACACTCCCACGGTCACCACGCCGGGCCACTGGTTGACCTCGGACTCGAAGGCCAGGGGCTCGGCGATCTTCAGGCCACGTACATCAAGAATGTGCTGGCCGTTGTCCGTCACCAGGGGCGCGCCGTCCTTCATGCGGATCTCGGCACGGCCACCCATGGCCTTGAAGCGGTTCGCAATCTGTGCAGCCGCCATGGGAATCACCTCCACAGGCAGCGGAAAGTCTCCGAGTACCTCGACGCGCTTGGAGGCATCGGCAATGCAGACAAAGCGCTCGGCCAGCGCAGCGACGATCTTCTCGCGCGTCAGCGCGGCGCCGCCGCCCTTGACCATGTAGCCGCGGCCGTCGATCTCGTCGGCTCCGTCGATGTAGACCGACAGGCTGGCGACTTCGTTGGCATCCAGCACCTTGATGCCCAGCGCCTTCAGGCGCTCGGTGCTGGCCACGGAACTGGACACGGCGCCCGGGATCTGGTCCTTGATGGTGGCCAGTGCATCGATGAACTTGTTGACCGTGGAACCGGTGCCAACGCCGACGATTTCGCCGGGCACCACATAGGCCAGAGCGGCTTGCCCGACCAGGGCTTTGAGTTCATCTTGGGAAAAAGAGGCAGCAGATGTCGTCATGAGGGAAAATCCAGGTAATCCTTTGATTATCCCCATGTCTCTGATCCCCTACGCCCTGACCCGTCCCTTTCTCTTCGGCATGGACCCCGAATCCGCCCACGATCTCACGATGAACCTGATGGCAAAGGGGCAGAACACGCTCCTGCAGCAGGCGTGGGCACAGCCCATGGTGAGTGACCCTGTCGAACTGGCCGGCCTCAAGTTCCCCAACCGCGTGGGCATGGCAGCGGGTCTGGACAAGAATGCACGCTGCATCGACGCGCTGGCCGCCATGGGCTTCGGCTTCGTCGAGGTGGGCACCGTGACACCCCGCCCGCAGCCGGGCAACCCCAAGCCGCGCATGTTCCGCATTCCCGAACGCAATGCGCTGATCAACCGCCTGGGCTTCAACAACGAAGGCCTGGATGCCTTTCTGAGCAACGTCAAGCGCTCGCAGGCCCGCGCCCAGGGCAAACCCATGCTGCTGGGGCTGAACATCGGCAAGAACGCCACCACTCCCATCGAAGACGCCACCAGCGACTATCTCAAGGCGCTGGACGGCGTGTACCCGCATGCCGACTACGTGACGGTGAACATCAGCTCGCCCAACACCAAGAACCTGCGCGCCCTGCAAAGCGACGAAGCGCTGGACGCCCTGCTGGGTGCGATTGCCGAGCGCCGCGAGCAGCTGGCCACGCAGCATGGCAAGCGGGTGCCGGTATTCGTGAAGATCGCACCCGACCTGGATGAAGAGCAGGTCGGCGTCATCGCCGCCACGCTGCAGCGCCATGGCATGGATGGCGTGATCGCCACCAACACCACGATCAGCCGGGAAGCCGTCAAGGGCCTGCCCCACGCGCAGGAAACGGGCGGCCTGTCCGGTGCGCCGGTGCTCGAGGCCAGCAACCAGGTCATCCGCCAGCTGCGTTCCGCCCTGGGCAGCCGCTACCCCATCATCGGCGTGGGCGGCATTCTCAGCGGCGAAGATGCCGTCAGCAAAATCCGCGCAGGCGCCGACGTGGTCCAGATCTACAGCGGCCTGATCTACCGAGGCCCTGCCCTGGTGCCCGAGACCGCACGCGCCATAGCCCAGCTGCGTTGAGGCCCGTGCCAGACAGGTGGCTGCCTGGCGTTTCGAGCCAAGGCGGCTGAGTCAAGACACCATACAGCCAGTGCTGGCGCACTGATCGCTGAACGCGAAAACGCCCGGCATGCCGGGCGTTTTCTTTGAAAGAGAAGCAGGCTTCTCCGCCCTCAACCCCTGCGCTGCTGCCAGCGCAGGATCAGGGGCATGACGGTGGTGCCGAATCGCAGCAGCTTGCGCGGGCCCACCATCAGTGCGGCACCGGCCGCCACGGCCACGGCCACGGGATGCAGGCGCGCAAAGGTGATGGCACGCTCCACCAGCGGTGCATCGGGCTGCACCTGGGTGGCAGAGCGGCTCAATGCCCGGGCCTGGGCCACGGCCGCAGAGCGCGCCTTGAGGCGCTCGCGCTGCTGGGCAATGCGTTGCATCACCTGCTGCTGCTCAACGGTGGATGTGACCCAGAGCTCCGCATTGAGCCCCGTGGGCGCGGGCGGCGTGACAGCGTTGCGGGACGGGAAAGCGTTGGAAGCATCGACCATGGCTACAGCCTCTTCTTCAGCGCCTGCCAGTCCTGGCTCAGCTCGTTGCGGGTAAGGATGAAGGGGCGGGCCAGGCGGCGCACGGCAGCAAGCAATTGCCACAGGGCGATGGCCCAGATCGCCAGCCAGCCACCGCCCACCAGCCAGCCCACCAGCACGCGGTGCTCGGTGTCCCAGAACTGCACGAGCAAGGCCACCGACAGCGTTAGCATGACCACGACGCTGAGTCCAGCAAGCGCAATCAGCAGCACGACCATCGTCTGCATGCTGCGCTTGTGCTCCGCCCATTCAAGCCGCGCGAGGTCCGTGCGGTCTTCTGCGGCAATGGCCAGCTCGATCACGGAAGCGCGCCAGCGCGCAACCCAGGCATCCAAACCCAGAAGGGAAATCCAATTCACAGGCATCCTTTTCTGGTCAGGCATGCCGTTGATCAGCGACGACCCAGCAGGAAGCCCAGCAAGGCGCCCATGGCAAGGGCCGCGCCTGCGACGCGCCACGGCTCATCGTGGGCATAGCGATCGGCAGCGTAGGCGGCATCCTTGGCCTGGCGGGCCGCTTCCTGCGCCGCACGCACCGCGGACTCACGCACATTGGACATGCCATCATCGATACGCTGGCGCAGCATATGGATTTCCGGCACGGCATCCAGCTCCTTGGCAGACAGCAGACCACGCAGGTCGCCGACCAGTTTTTCAAGATCGGCTTGTGCGGTGGAGACGGTGTCAGTGATCGATTTCGTCATGATGAGCCTTTCTATTGAGGTGAAAACAAATACAGCGGGGAGCAGGCAATCATGTCGCCCGATACCTGTCACGCAACATGGGCTAGGCCCTTGTTACATGCAAGCATCTTATCCAATTGTTCCCGGGCTTCCGGGAAGCGAGGGGGCCTGAGCCTTGTCAGACAAGGCCTGCCGTGGCCGTGTGTCGTGAACCGGCAGATCCTCAGGCCAGCAATTGCGCCACGTGCGCGCCAATGGCCAGGCAGCTGGTCAATCCCGGTGACTCGATACCCAGCAGTTGCACCACGCCCGCAACGCCGTGGGTCTGAGGCCCCTGAATCTCGAAGTCTGCGGCGGCCTCGCCGGGGCCGCTGATCTTGGGGCGGATGCCGGCGTAGCCGGGCACCAGCGCGCCATCGGCCAGACCCGGCCAATACCGGCGGATCTCTGCGTAGAAGGCGTCGGCGCGCACGGGATCGACCTGCAGATCACCTGGGCTCTCGACCCACTGCACATCGGGGCCGAACTTGGCCTGGCCACCCATGTCCAGCGTGAGATGCACGCCCAGGCCCGCCGCCTCGGGCACGGGATAGATCAGGCGCGAGAACGGTGCTCGCCCGGACAGCGTGAAATAGTTGCCCTTGGCATAGAAGGCCTGCGGAACGAACTGCTGCGGAAACCCCTGCAAACGGGCCGCCAGCAATGGCGCATGAAGACCTGCCGCATTGACCAGTGTGCGGGCCGTCAGTTCCGTCCCATCGGCCGTGCGCAGCCACACGCCGCCTGGATGGATGGCTGCCTCCTGCACCTCGGCATGGCAGACCACCATGCCGCCTGCGTTTTCGAGATCGCCCTGCAGGGACAGCATCAGTGCGTGGCTGTCGATGATGCCGGTGCTGGGGGAGTGCAGTGCCGCCGCACAGTGCAGCGCGGGCTCCATGGCACGTGCCTCGGCGCCTTCAAGCCAGCGCAGGTCGTGGACGCCATTGGCTTCGGCCTTGCGTGCAATGGCCTGGAGTTGGCCGCGCTGCGCCTCATCCGTTGCCACGATGAGCTTGCCGCAGCGCTGATGGGCAATGCCGCGCTCACCGCAGTAGGCGTAGAGACGCTGCCGGCCTTCGACGCACAAACGGGCTTTCAACGAGCCTTCGGGATAGTAGATGCCGGCATGGATGACCTCGCTGTTGCGCGAGCTGGTGCCCGTGCCAATGGCTTCAGCCGCCTCCAGCACCACGACCTCCCTGCCCTGCAACGCCAGCGCCCTGGCCACCGCCAGCCCCACCACGCCCGCACCCACCACCACGCAATCGACCTGTTCGCTCATCTTGTCTGCCCTTTCGCCGTCCAGCAGCCGATTATCAGACGGCGTCAGACACGAATTCGCCACAGATCATCTGGACACATTGGAATTTCCAGGGCCTGAAAATCATGCACCGAGCCGAAACGAAAAAGCCCTCCTGAACAGATTTCAGGAGGGCTTGATTGGTGGGTGATACATGGATCGAACATGTGACCCCTGCCGTGTGAAGGCAGTGCTCTACCGCTGAGCTAATCACCCGCGAAGCCGGCTGCTAGGCCAACCTCTTTGGAAAAAATGGTGGGTGATACATGGATCGAACATGTGACCCCTGCCGTGTGAAGGCAGTGCTCTACCGCTGAGCTAATCACCCATATGTCGTTACTGCGACAAGACTTAGATTATGTCATAACTTCTAGGACTGATTTTCGAAGCCGCGCCAAATTGTCTTGCCGCCGCTCGATTTGTCCATCTGCACCATCACATCCTCGTGTGCGGCCAGCTCCTGATCATTGGCGTGCACCACGCGCAGCTTGAAGCTGGCCAGATCCACCTGCGCCACGACCAGCCCACCCTCGGACTGGACAGGCTCTTCCGCCATCAACAGGGCCTCCTGGCCCCGCGTGAGGTTGATGTAGACATCGGCCAGCAGCTCCGCATCCAGCAAGGCGCCGTGCAGCGTGCGCCCGGAGTTGTCCACCTCCAGGCGATCGCACAGCGAATCGAGCGAGTTGCGCTTGCCAGGGAACATCTCCTTGGCCATGACCAGGGTGTCGATGACCCCGCTCACGCACTGGCGGATCGGCGGGCGGTTGGCGAGCTCCAGCTCCTTGTTCAGGAATCCCAGGTCAAATGGCGCGTTGTGGATGATGAGCTCGGCGCCCTGCAGGTACTCCCAGATCTCCTCGACCTTGTGCTCGAAGCGCGGCTTGTCCTTGAGGAATTCGGTGGTGATGCCGTGCACGCGCAGCGCGTCCGGATGGCTGTCGCGCCCCGCATTGAAATACAGATGCAGGTTGTTGCCGGTCAGCTTGCGGTTGACCATCTCCACGCAGCCCAGCTCGATGAGCCGGTCGCCGTTGTCGGCTGACAGGCCAGTGGTTTCAGTGTCGAGAATGATTTGACGCGACATGCGCTGGCCCTCAGTGGTTTTCCTTGGCGTGATTGAGCGAGTACTTGGGAATCTCGATGGTCACGTCCTCGCGTGCCAGGATGGCCTGGCAGGACAGTCGGGACTGCGGCTGCAGGCCCCAGGCGCGGTCCAGCAGGTCTTCTTCCTCTTCCTCGGCCTCGTTCAGCGAGTTGTAGCCCGCCTTGACCACCACATGGCAGGTGGTGCATGCGCAGCTCATGTCGCAGGCATGTTCGATCTTGATGTTGTTGTCCAGCAGGGCCTCGCAGATCGAGGTTCCGGCGGGCGCCTCGATTTCGGCTCCCTGGGGACAGTATTCGGCGTGGGGAAGTATTTTGATAACGGGCATGACGGATCTGCTGTCGGATCAGAAATCAGGAAAGGGATTGCACGCTCTTGCCGGCCAGGGCCTGCTGGATGCTGCGGTTCATGCGCTCGGCGGCGAAGGACTCCGTGCCCTTGGCCAGCGCTTGTGTCGCGGCCTCGATGACGGCGGCATCCTCGGAGCCCACGCTGGCACGCAGGGCGTCGATCAGCGCATCGATGGCTGCGCGTTGGTCCGCGGCGAGCACATCGCCATCGGCCTGCAGAGCGCTTTCGGTGGCCATCAGCATGCGATCGGCGTCGACACGTGCCTCCACCAGTGCGCGGGCCTGCATATCCTGCTGGGCCGTGGCAAAGCCGTCCTGCAGCATGCGGGCAACCTCGTCGTCCGACAGGCCGTACGACGGCTTGACATGGATATGGGCCTCGACGCCACTGGTCTGCTCCTTGGCGCCTACCGACAGCAGGCCGTCGGCATCCACGGTGAAGGTCACACGGATGCGGGCCGCGCCAGCCGCCATGGGCGGGATGCCGCGCAGCTCGAAACGCGCCAGGCTGCGGCAGTCCGCCACCAGATCGCGCTCGCCCTGCACCACATGGACGGCCAGGGCCGTCTGACCATCCTTGTAGGTGGTGAAGTCCTGGGCACGGGCTGTGGGAATGGTCTCGTTGCGGCTGATGATTCGCTCGACAAGGCCGCCCATGGTCTCCACGCCCAGGGACAGAGGAATCACGTCGAGCAGCAGCATGTCGCCGCTGGAGCTGTTGCCAGCGAGCTGGTTGGCCTGGATGGCGGCCCCCAGCGCGACGACTTCGTCGGGGTTGAGATTGATGAGAGGATCGCGGCCAAAGAACTCGGCCACGGCCTCGCGCACCTGGGGCATGCGGGTGGAACCGCCGACCAGCACCACGCCCTGCACTTCGTCGCGCGCCAGCCCTGCGTCCTTGAGCGCGCGGCGCACGGCCGCCAGCGAACGTGCCGTCAGATGGGCCGTGCTCGCATCGAAATCGCTGCGCTTTACATCGAAATGCACAGCGCCGGTAGACAGCTCGGCCGTGAGCGTTGCGACCTGTGCATCCGTCAATGCCTGCTTGCAAAGGCGTGCCGCCATGCGCCAGCGGGCCTTGTCCTCGGCCGTCTGGGGAACCACGCCGGTCTGCTGGGCCACCCACTCGGCCAAAGCCGCGTCGTAGTCGTCACCCCCCAGGGCCGAATCGCCGCCAGTGGAGACGACTTCGAACACACCCTGGGACAGGCGCAGGATAGAAATATCGAAAGTGCCGCCACCCAGGTCGTAGACGGCGTAGACGCCTTCGGAGCCGTTGTCCAGGCCGTAGGCAATGGCTGCAGCCGTGGGCTCGTTGATCAGGCGCAGCAGGTTGATGCCGGCGAGCTTTGCCGCATCCTTGGTGGCCTGGCGTTGCGCATCGTCAAAGTAGGCGGGCACGGTGATGACGGCGCCATGGATGTCGTCATTGAAGGTGTCTTCGGCACGGAAACGCAGCGTAGCCAGGATCTCGGCACTGACCTCCACGGCTGTCTTGGTGCCATCGACGGTCTCGATCCCGATCACGCCACGGCCGGCCTCCTGCTCCGCAAAGCGGTAAGGCAGCTTTTCCGGCGCATCGATGTCAGCCAGCGTGCGGCCCATGAAGCGCTTGGCCGAGGCAATGGTGTTGCCCGCATCGGTAGACAGTGCAGCCTGTGCGGCGTGGCCGATCTCACGGCGGCCCTGGGGCAGATAGCGCACGACAGAAGGCAGCAGCACTCGGCCCTGGTCATCCGGCAGGCATTCGGCCACGCCATTGCGGACAGCGGCGACCAGCGAATGCGTGGTGCCCAGGTCGATGCCCACGGCAATGCGCCGCTGGTGGGGATCGGGGGACTGACCGGGTTCGGAAATCTGCAAAAGCGCCATGAAAATACTCGGGGAAATTGCAGGTCCGGGCCGGCCGGCCTGCCTTGTGAATGAGGGTCTCTCGTGGGAGGTGCGGATCGCGGGTTATTGTCCCAGTTGATCGCGGCGACGCTCTATGTCCTGCGCAAATCGCGCAACAAACATGAGGGCTCTGACCTGCTGCACAGCCGCCTGCGCATCGTGCAGTTCGTCCAGCTGACGACCGCATTCAGCCAGCATGTTCTTTCTCGCCTGCAGCACCTCGTCGTCCAGCGCATCCAGGGCGGCCTCGTCCTGCGCCTCTTCCAACGCCTCGCGCCACTCCATTTGCTGCATCAGAAAGGCAGTGGGCATGGACGTGTTGTCCTCGGCACGCACGGGCGCACCCTGCAATTCGCAGAGATACGCTGCGCGCCTGAGTGGCTCTTTCAACCGCTGGTAGGCCTCGTTGATGCGCACCGACCATTGCATGGCCACGCGCTGCGCGGCGGCTCCCTGCGAAGCAAAGCGGTCAGGGTGGGCCTCGCGCTGCAACTCCTTCCAGCGCGCGTCAATGGTGCTGCGCTCCTGCGCAAATTGGCGCGGCAGCGCAAACAGCTCGAAATCGTCCGATTGCAGGTTCATGTCGATAAAAAGCCGCCAGCACCGAAGCGAAGGCGGCCTCTTGAGGGAGTAGAAGAAATCAGGGTCTGCCGGGCATGCCGCCAGGCCACAAAGGCCCAGCCACCCGGCAGATGCCGGTCAGATGCGAAAGCTCTCGCCGCAACCGCAGCGATCACGCTCGTTGGGGTTGTGAAACTTGAAGCCTTCGTTCAAGCCCTCACGCACGAAATCCAGCTCCGTGCCGTCGATATAGGCCAGGCTCTTGGGATCGACCAGCACCTTGATGCCGTGGTCCTCGAAGATCACGTCCTCGGGCAATTGCTCGTCCACATACTCCAGCTTGTAGGCCAGGCCAGAGCAGCCCGTGGTCTTGACCCCGAGGCGCACGCCGATGCCCTTGCCGCGTCGCGACAGGTAGCGGCTCACGTGGCGTGCCGCAGAATCGGTCAGCGAGATCGCCATATCAGGCGGCCACCACCGCAGTGCGCTTGGCACGGTAGTCATCGACCGCTGCCTTGATGGCGTCTTCGGCCAGGATGGAGCAGTGCACCTTGACGGGTGGCAGAGCCAGCTCTTCGGCGATCTGGCTGTTCTTCAGCGCAGCCGCCTCATCCAGCGTCTTGCCCTTGACCCACTCGGTCACCAGCGAAGACGAGGCAATCGCGGAACCGCAGCCATAGGTCTTGAAACGCGCATCCTCGATGACGCCGGTTTCGGGGTTGACCTTGATCTGCAGCTTCATCACGTCGCCGCAGGCAGGAGCGCCGACCATGCCGGTGCCCACCGATTCGTCGTTCTTGTCGAACGAGCCCACGTTGCGGGGATTTTCGTAGTGGTCTACCACTTTGTCGGAATAAGCCATGATGTCTACCTCTTCAATACTTGATTCGCGTGCCGGCCAATGCTCAGTGAGCCGCCCATTGGATGGTGCTGAGATCGATGCCGTCCTTGAACATCTCCCACAGCGGGCTGAGTTCGCGCAGCTTGACCACATTGGTGCGGATGGTGCTGATCGCGTAGTCGATTTCCTCTTCGGTCGTGAAGCGGCCGATCGTCATGCGCAGGCTGCTGTGCGCCAGTTCGTCGCTGCGGCCAAGTGCACGCAGCACATAGCTGGGCTCCAGGCTGGCCGACGTACAGGCCGATCCCGAGGACACCGCCAGACCCTTGATGCCCATGATGAGCGACTCGCCTTCGACGAAGTTGAAGCTCATGTTCAGGTTCTGCGGCACACGGTGCTCCATGCTGCCGTTGATGAAGACCTGCTCCAAGTCCTTCAAGCCGTTGAGCAGACGCTGCTGCAGCGCGTAGGCCTTGGCGTTGCTTTCAGCCATTTCTTCCTTGGCAATGCGGAAGGCCTCGCCCATGCCGACGATCTGGTGCGTAGGCAGCGTGCCCGAGCGCATGCCGCGCTCATGGCCACCACCGTGGATCTGAGCTTCCAGACGCACACGTGGCTTGCGGCGCACATACAGGGCACCCACGCCCTTGGGGCCATAGGTCTTGTGCGCGGTCATGCTCATCAGGTCCACCGGCAGCTTCGACATGTCGATCTCCACGCGGCCCGTTGCCTGCGCGGCATCCACATGGAACAGGATGCCCTTTTCACGGCACAGCGCGCCGATGGTGGGAATGTCTTGGATGACGCCGATTTCGTTGTTCACGAAGAGCACGCTGACCAAAATGGTGTCGGGGCGCAGAGCGGCCTTGAATGCCTCGATGTCGAGCAAGCCATCAGGCTGCACGTCCATGTAGGTCACCTCAAAGCCCTGGCGCTCGAGTTCACGCATGGTGTCGAGCACGGCCTTGTGCTCGGTCTTGAGCGTGATCAGGTGCTTGCCCTTGCCCTGGTAGAAATGCGCCGCGCCCTTGATGGCCAGGTTGATGGACTCGGTGGCACCGCTGGTCCAGACAATCTCACGGGGATCCGCGCCGATCAGGTCTGCGACCTGACCGCGGGCCTTCTCGATGGCCTCCTCGGCTTCCCAACCCCAGGCATGACTGCGCGATGCGGCGTTGCCGAAATGCTCACGCAGCCAAGGAATCATGGCGTCCACCACGCGAGGGTCCACGGGGGTGGTCGCGCCATAGTCGAGATAGATGGGGAAATGCGGGGTCATGTCCATGACTGGCTCTTATCAAGGTTCAGGCTGGCAAAAAACGGGAAGGCGATGAACTCCGGTGAATCCATCCAGGCGGACAACACCGCGCCACACAGCCATGCGCGGCGGTGCCCTGCCCTCAGGGTGTCAAAAGTCGATCAGGACTTGGCGAAGGCGTTGCCCAGCGCGAATACCGAGTTCGGGGCATTCACACGGATGGGCTTGACCACGGGAGCCGTGGAAATCGCGCGACGCACCACGGGCTTGTCCTCGATCTGGATGCCCTTGGCCAGTTGTTCATCCACAAGCTTTTGCAGCGTCACGGAATCGAGGAACTCGACCATGCGCTGGTTAAGTGCAGCCCACAGCTCATGCGTCATGCAGCGGCCGGCTTCGCCCAGGCAATTTTCCTTGCCGCCACACTGGGTGGCATCAATGGGTTCGTCCACGGAGACGATGATGTCGGCCACGGTGATGTCGCCAGCCTTGCGGGCGAGCGTGTAGCCGCCGCCGGGTCCACGGGTGGACTCGACGAGTTCATGGCGGCGCAGCTTGCCGAACAGCTGTTCCAGATACGACAGGGAAATCTGTTGCCGCTGGCTGATGGCTGCCAGCGTGACAGGGCCATTGTTCTGGCGCAGGGCCAGATCGATCATGGCAGTGACCGCAAAACGGCCTTTGGTGGTGAGACGCATTACGAGCTCCTTCAGTCAGGCTTGTACGTTACAGAAACACCCGCTCCAGCGATTTGACTGGAGTTGGGCACAGTCTCCGCCCTTACTCCGTCCTGTTCAAAAGGTTCAGAGCCCTTCTTTTCATCGAAGTTTTTGTTGTTGTTGAGTGTTGACCCTTAGTGTACCACATTCCCCATCAATTTTGTCGGGTAACAGGAGCTAACGGGCTTCAGACCAGGCGCTGCCTCAGGAAACCTGCACGGATGAGCCTCCGAACAGTTGCTCCTTGAGCAGCGCCAGCTGATCGCGCACCCGCGCAGCCTGTTCGAACTCCAGGCTGCGCGCATGTTCGAGCATCTGCTTCTCCAGACGCTTGATTTCCTTGGCCACATCTTTTTCGGACATGTCCTCGACACGCGCTCTTTCGAGCTGATTGGCCTGCAGGCGTTCCGCTTCCTTGCCACTTTTTTCGCTGTAGACCCCATCAATCAGGTCTTTCACCCGCTTGACAATCTGCTTGGGTTCGATTCCGTTTTCCTCGTTGAAGCTTATTTGCTTGGCACGGCGGCGCTCGGTCTCGCCAATGGCCTTCTTCATGGACTCCGTGACCCGGTCCGCATAGAGGATGGCCTTGCCATGCAGGTTGCGCGCGGCGCGGCCGATGGTCTGGATGAGACTGCGTTCGGCGCGAAGAAAGCCTTCCTTGTCGGCATCGAGGATGGCGACCAGCGAGACTTCGGGGATGTCCAGCCCCTCGCGCAGCAGGTTGATGCCCACGAGCACGTCAAAGACACCCAGGCGCAGGTCACGAATGATCTCCACGCGCTCCACCGTTTCCACGTCGGAGTGCAGATAGCGCACCTTGACGCCGTTTTCACTCAGGTAGTCGGTGAGTTGCTCGGCCATGCGCTTGGTCAGCGTGGTGATGAGAACGCGCTCCGTGCGTTCGACGCGCAGGCGGATTTCCTGCAGCACGTCGTCCACCTGATTGGTGGCCGGGCGTACTTCGATTTCAGGATCGATGAGGCCTGTGGGGCGAACGACCTGGTCCACGACCTGGCCCGAGTGGGTCTTCTCGTAGTCTGCCGGCGTGGCGGAGACAAAGATGACCTGGCGCATGCGCTGCTCGAATTCCTCGAATTTGAGCGGCCGGTTGTCCAGCGCCGACGGCAGCCGAAAGCCGTATTCCACCAGCGTGGTCTTGCGCGAGCGGTCGCCGCTGTACATGGCGTTGAGCTGGCCGATCATCTGGTGACTCTCGTCCAGGAACATGAGGGCGTCGCCGGGCAGGTAGTCGGTCAGGGTGCTGGGCGGCTCGCCGGGTGCGGCGCCTGAGAGGTGGCGGGTGTAGTTCTCGATGCCCTTGCAGTGGCCGACCTCGGTGAGCATCTCCAGATCGAAGCGCGTGCGCTGCTCCAGGCGCTGGGCCTCGACCAGCTTGCCGTCTCCCACCAGTTGCTTGAGCCGCTCGGCCAGTTCCAGCTTGATGGTTTCCACGGCGGCCAGAACCTTGTCGCGCGGCGTGACGTAGTGGCTGCTGGGGTAGACGGTGAAGCGCGGAATGCTCTGGCGCACGCGGCCCGTCAGCGGGTCGAACAGTTGCAGGCTTTCAACCTCGTCGTCGAAGAGTTCGATGCGTATGGCCAGTTCCGAGTGCTCGGCGGGGAAGACGTCGATGGTGTCGCCGCGCACGCGGAACTTGCCCCGACTGAAGTCCTGGTCGTTGCGCTGGTACTGCATGCGTATCAGTTGCGCGATGACGTCGCGCTGGTTGATGCGGTCGCCGGTGCGCAGCGTCATGATCATGCGGTGGTAGCTTTCGGGCTCGCCGATGCCGTAGATGGCCGAGACCGTGGCGACGATGACCACGTCGCGCCGCTCCATCAGGCTTTTGGTGCACGACAGCCGCATCTGCTCGATGTGCTCGTTGATGGCGCTGTCCTTTTCGATGAACAGGTCGCGCTGGGGCACATAGGCCTCGGGCTGGTAGTAGTCGTAGTAGCTGACGAAGTATTCGACGGAGTTCTTGGGAAAGAACTCGCGGAATTCGCTGTACAGCTGCGCTGCCAGCGTCTTGTTGGGCGCGAAGACAATGGCCGGGCGACCCAGGCGGGCGATCACGTTGGCCATGGTGAAGGTCTTGCCCGAGCCCGTCACGCCCAGCAGGGTCTGGAAGGATTCGCCGTCCTGGATGCCTTCGACCAGCTTTTCAATGGCTGCGGGCTGATCGCCGGCCGGCGGATAGGGCTGGAACAGCTCGAAGGGGGAGTCCGCGAAATGCACGAACTGGCCGGAGGCCTCAGGTGCTGGAGAGGAATCAGAGACTTCGTGCATGACGTGGGTTCGCAAAAGTGAGTATCGGCCGGCGAGATCGCTAGAATTCATGGGTTAACCCGAAAGCCTACCGTAGCTTGGGGCTAGCCGCGTTTTTTCCACCTCCCAAGACATCCCAAGGACGCTTCATGTCTCTGTTTACCGCCGTCGAAATGGCCCCCCGCGACCCCATCCTGGGTCTGAACGAGCAGTTCGCTGCCGACACCAACCCCAGCAAGGTGAATCTGGGCGTGGGCGTGTACTTCGACGACAACGGCAAGTTGCCCCTGCTCGAATGCGTGCAGGCCGCCGAGAAGGCGATGATGGACAAGCCCACGGCCCGCGGCTACCTGCCCATCGACGGCATCGCTGCCTATGATGCCGCAGTCAAGGGCCTGGTGTTCGGCGCCGAGTCCGACGTCGTCAAGTCCGGCCGCGTGTCCACGGTGCAGGCCATCGGCGGCACCGGCGGCCTGAAGATCGGCGCCGACTTCCTCAAGAAGATCAGCCCCGCCGCCAAGGTGCTGATCTCCGACCCGAGCTGGGAAAACCACAAGGCCATCTTCACCAATGCAGGCTTCGAAGTGGGCACCTATGCCTACTACGACGCGGTCAACCGCAAGGTGAACTTCGAAGGCATGCTGGCCGACCTGAACGCGGCCGCCGCCGGCACCATCGTGGTGCTGCACGCCTGCTGCCACAACCCGACCGGCTATGACATCACGGCCGAGCAGTGGGACCAGGTGATCGCCGCCGTCAAGGCCAAGGGTCTGGTGGCCTTCCTCGACATGGCCTACCAGGGCTTTGGCCACGGCATTGCCGAAGACGGCGCCGTGATCGGCAAGTTCGTGGCCGCCGGCCTGAACATCTTCGTCTCGACCTCGTTCTCCAAGAGCTTCAGCCTGTACGGCGAGCGCGTGGGCGCGCTGTCGGTAGTGGCCAACGACAAGGAAGAAGCGGCCCGCGTGCTGAGCCAGCTCAAGATCGTCATCCGCACCAACTACTCCAACCCGCCCACCCATGGTGGTGCCGTGGTGGCCGCCGTGCTGAACAACCCCGAGCTGCGCGCACTGTGGGAAAAGGAACTGGGCGAGATGCGCGTGCGCATCAAGGCCATGCGCCAGAAGCTGGTTGACGGCCTGAAGGCTGCCGGTGTCCAGCAGGACATGGGCTTCATCACCACCCAGATCGGCATGTTCAGCTACTCCGGCCTGAGCAAGGACCAGATGGTGCGCCTGCGCACCGAGTTCGGCGTCTACGGCACGGATACGGGCCGCATGTGCGTGGCCGCGCTCAACAGCAAGAACATCGACTACGTCTGCCAGTCGATCGCCAAGGTGGTCTGACCCCCGCCCCGGCTACCCGGCCATGCGCCGGGTTTGCAGAAATGCCGCCAACGGTGCATTGCCCTGGCGGCATTTTCTTTTTCCGGGCGGCTTTTGCATCCTCACCGTCCGGTATGCGCCAGGCCCCTGGAGGCGTGGGTGCGATCATGCGTGCAGTTGAAACACCGAATGCACAACGAGACGCTCCATTCCCATGCCCGATCACGCGCCTCCTGAACCCATTGCGCTACAAGCGCCCCTCTCCTCTTCCCCCACCAACGGGCAGCCGTTGTCGGGCGTGCGCATCCTGAGTCTGGCCCTGAATCTGCCCGGCCCCGCCGCCCTGATGCGCTGTGCCGCCATGGGCGCGCAGTGCAGCAAGCTGGAGCCTCCGGCTGCACAGCCCGCCGCGGCCGGTACAGCCGGCGTGGCCGGTGCAGACCCGATGGCGCACTACAGCCCGCAAGCCTATGCCGACATGCACCAGGGCGTTGCGGTCTGGCAGGCACATCTCAAGAGCGAGGAAGGACAGGCGGCGCTGCACGATGCGCTGGATGCGGCCGACATCCTGCTCACCTCGTTCCGCCCCGCCGCACTGGCCAAGCTGGGGTTGGACTGGGCGTCGCTGCAGCGGCGCCATCCGCAGCTGTCGCTGGTGCGCATCGTCGGCAGCGCGGGAGCCCTTGCCGATGTGCCGGGCCATGACCTGACCTACCAGGCCGAGGCGGGGCTGGTACAGGGCGGCGCCATGCCACCCAGCCTGTTTGCCGACATGGCCGGTGCGCTGATGGCCAGCGAAGCCGTGCTCAAGGCCTGGCTGCTGCGCCAGCGCAGCGGCCACGGCAGTCTCCAGGAGACAGGCCTGGCCCAGGCCGCGCAGTGGCTGGCTTTGCCCTGGCATTGGGGCCTGACCCGGCCCGATGGCGATGTGGGCGGCGCGCACGCAGGCTATCGCGTCTACGCCTGCGCCGATGGATCGGTGGCCGTGGCGGCCCTGGAGCCGCATTTCGCGGCCCGCCTGTGCGCCGTGGCGTCGGTGAATGGCGATGGCAGCATCGCCAGCATGCGCAGCCCCGCCATGCATGAAGCCCTGCAAGCCTTCCTGGCCCCCTTGTCCTGCGCCGAGCTGGCAGACCTGGCCGAGCAGCACGATCTGCCCCTACACCCTCTGCCCGCCCCACCCCAGGCACCACCCCGCTTGTAGGCGGACACCCAAAAGCACCACCTGCCCTCAACCTACAAGCCGCGCAGGTCATGGCTGGCCGCAGCATGCGGGCACGCTGCGGCCAATGACCCTCTTTACCGTAATAGCCCGCTCCTCTTAAATCGGAGGTGCGCATACAACCGGACAACCCGAACACATCTGGAAACACCCATAATCGGCTTATCTGGAGGCAGCCCCATGGTTCGAGAACATCCATCAACCGCCCGGATATCCGGGACGCGTCAGCCACCCAGCCATACGGCGCCAGTTCTGCGGCGCATTGGCGCCAGCGCCTGAGCCGCCCACACGGCCAACCCTCCCCTGCTCCGCCCATGCAAAGCCAGCCCCCAGCCCATGTGCCGGTACTGCAGCTGGTGCAGCGCATCTGGCCCCTGGTGCTGGTGGTCGTGGTGCTGGTGGTCATGGCCAGCGGCAGCCTGTACCTGGTGTCTGCGGTGCGCGCCTTCGTGGCCGGGGAAAGCCTGTGGTCCAAGGCACAGAAGGACGCCATCTACGCCCTGAGCCGCTATGTGGACAGCGGCTCGGCGCGAGATCTGGCGCGCTTCGAGCAGGCCATGGCCATTCCCGCGGGCGACTGGCAGGCGCGCATGGCGCTGGACGATGTGCCAGCCAGGGTCAAGGATGCGCGTGACGGCGTTCTTCTGGGAGGCAACCACCCTGACGATGCCGAGGCGCTGATCTGGCTCATGCAGACCTTCCGCCATGTCGAGCTTCTGGAAGAGCCTTATCGCTATTGGAAACAAGGCGATCAGTACCTGCAGCAGCTCGACAGGCTGGCCCAGGAGATAGAGCAGCGCCACGCCGTGGGCAGCGTCAGCGCCGAGGACGCCATCACCTGGAAGCGCGAGATCGAGCAGATCAACGCCGGCGTCACACCGGCCACCCAGCAGTTCAGCGCCTCGCTGGGCCGCAGTTCACGGCAGATGGTGATGTGGCTGCAGGGCATCCATCTGGTGCTGGGTGTGGCGCTGATCCTGGTGGCGCTCTGGCATACGCGGCGCATGCTGCAGCAGCGCCAGCAGGTGCAAAACGACCTGCTGACGGAAAAGGAAAGGGCCCAGACCACGCTGGCCTCGCTGGGCGACGCCGTGATCACCACGGACGCCCAGGGCGTGGTGGACTATGCCAACCCCGCCGCGCTGGGCCTGCTGGGCAGCAGCGAGCAACAGCTCAAGGGCCAGCACCTGGCCAAGGGCCTGCATTTCAACAGCATTGACACCACCCAGACCGCGGAAAGCCTGCTGGCCCATTTGCTGTCGGGCCAGCAATTGCGCGAGGAGCACACGCGCTGGCTGCGGCGCCATGACCGCAGCATCGTGCCGGTCAAGCTCATGGGGTCGGCCATCAGCGGCGGCGGGGAGCGCCCGGCCGGTGCGGTGATCGTGCTCAGGGATGTCTCGCGCGAGCAGCAGTACCTGGACCAACTGTCTTGGCATGCCAGCCACGACGGGCTGACCGGGCTGGAGAACCGCGTCGAGTTCGAGCGCCGCCTGCAGCGCCTGCTCAACCAGGGCCAGCACAGGCTGCGGCCCTCGGCCGTGCTGTACATGGACCTGGACCAGTTCAAGCTCATCAACGAGACCTGCGGCCACCCGGCGGGCGACGAGATGCTGTGCGAAGTCAGCCGCCTGCTGCTGCACAACCTGCGCGAGACCGACACCCTCGCGCGGCTGGGCGGAGATGAATTCGGCGTTCTTCTGGAGAACTGCCCGCCCGAGCCCGCCCTGCGCATTGCCGAGAAGCTGCGCCAGGCGACCGAGGCCCTGCACGTGCACTGGGGCAAGCAGGTGCTGCGCACGGGGCTGAGCATCGGCCTGGTGCACATCGGCGGCGAGGTCCAGTCGGCCCAGGACCTGCTGCGCATGGCCGACATGGCCTGCTACCGCGCCAAGGAGCGCGGCCGCAACCGCATCTACGTCTACCGCAGCGACGATGGCGAGTACACTCGCCACGTCAGCGAGATGGAATGGGTGACACGCATACGCATGGCGCTGGAGCAGGAGCGCTTTTGCCTGTACGCCCAAAGCATTGCACCGTTGCAGCCCGACGGCCAGCGGGGCCTGCATTTCGAGGTGCTGCTGCGGCTGCGCGACGAGCAGGGCCAGATCATCTCGCCGGCCACCTTCATTCCCGCGGCCGAGCGCTACGGCATCATGCCCACGGTGGACCGCTGGGTGATCGCCAGAACGCTGGCCACGCTGGCGCAGCATCCGGCCGCACTGCGCCACATCGACACCTGCGCCATCAACCTGTCAGGCCCCAGCCTGGATGACGACGGGCTGTTGGACTTCGTGCAGGAACAGCTGAGCACGCATGGCATTGCGCCGCAGCTGCTGTGCTTCGAGATCACGGAGACCAGTGCCATCGCCAGCCTGTCCAGTGCCACCAGGCTGATCCAGGCCCTGCGCACCCTGGGCTGCCGCTTTGCGCTGGACGACTTTGGCGTGGGCATGTCCTCGCTGACCTATCTGAAGCAGCTGCCCGTGGACTATCTGAAGATCGACGGCGGCTTTGTGCGCGACATGCTCCAGGACCCCAGCAACCACGCCATGGTGGAGATGATCAACCGCATAGGCCACATCCTGGGCAAGCGCACCGTGGCCGAGTATGTGGAAACCCGCGAGATCGCCCAGGCCCTTCAGGCCGTGGGCGTGGACTATGCACAGGGCTTTGCCCTGGCACGGCCCGTGCCGCTGGACACGCATTACTTTGAAAGCGGCGCCCAGGCCGCCCGCCGCGAATGGCAGGGCACGCTGGCGCCGGCCGCCAGCTAGAGGCAAAGGCGCATCAGCGCGGCTTGCGACCGCCCGGCGCCGCCTTGCGGCCCGAACCGGCAGCGCCCGCAGAACGGGAAGGACCACCCACACCGGGGCGCGGCGGCAGGCCGGTGTGCTGGGTCAGCATGCGGCCCGGCTGGGGCTGGCTGGAACGGAAACGCACATCGCCCGCAGGCTCGCGCGACTCTGCCAGCACCTTGCCCGGCCCGGCATTCTTGCCGCCGGCCTTGTTGAGGGCGTAGGCCTTGCCTTGCTGGGATACCACGGCACGTGCGGCCACGCCCGTGCCCTGCGTGCTGTTCTTGCGGCGCGCGCTCTGGTAGCCGCCATCGACCAGGGGCTGGAAGGTGGGGATCAGGTGCTGCTTGCCGTTGCCGATGAGGTCGGCACGGCCCATGGCCTTCAAGGCCTCGCGCAGCAGCGGCCAGTTGTTCGGGTCGTGGTAGCGCAGAAAGGCCTTGTGCAGGCGCCGGCGCTTTTCACCGCGCACGATGTCCACCGACTCCTCGTTCACGTCGCGCATCTCGCGGCGCACCTTGGTCAGCGTGTTGCGGCCAGAGTGGTACATGGCCGTGGCCGTGGCCATGGGGCTGGGATAGAAGGTCTGCACCTGGTCGGCGCGAAAGCCGTTCTTCTTCAGCCAGATGGCGAGGTTCATCATGTCCTCGTCGCTGGTGCCCGGGTGGGCCGCGATGAAGTACGGAATCAGGTACTGCTTCTTGCCCGCTTCCTCGCTGAACTGCTCGAACATCTGCTTGAAGCGGTCATAGCTGCCGATGCCGGGCTTCATCATCTTGGTCAGCGGCCCGGACTCGGTGTGCTCGGGCGCGATCTTCAGGTAGCCGCCCACATGGTGCTGCACCAGCTCCTTGACGTACTCGGGCGACTTCACGGCCAGGTCGTAGCGCAGGCCCGAGCCGATCAGGATCTTCTTGATGCCCGGCAGATTGCGCGCGCGGCGGTAGATCTTGACCAGCGGGGCGTGGTCTGTGTGCAGGTTCTGGCAGATGCCGGGGAACACGCAGCTGGGCTTGCGGCAGGCGGCCTCGATCTCGGGGCTCTTGCAGCCCAGGCGGTACATGTTGGCCGTGGGGCCGCCCAGGTCGGAGATGGTGCCGGTGAAGCCCTTGACCTTGTCGCGGATGTCCTCGACCTCCTGGATGATGGACTCCTCGGAACGGCTCTGGATGATGCGGCCCTCATGCTCGGTGATGGAGCAGAAGGTGCAGCCGCCGAAGCAGCCGCGCATGATGTTGACCGAGGTGCGGATCATCTCCCAGGCCGGGATCTTGGTCTCGCCTTCATGGCTGCCATTGGCGTCGGCATAGCTGGGATGGGGGCTGCGCGCATAGGGCAGGCCAAAGACCCAGTCCATCTCGGCCGTGGTCAGCGGAATGGGGGGCGGGTTCAGCCACACATCGCGCGCGGTCACGCCCTCGCCGTGGGCCTGGACCAGGGCGCGGGCGTTGCCGGGGTTGGTCTCCAGGTGCAGCACGCGATTGGCGTGTGCGTAGAGGATGGGGTCGGCCTTGACCTGCTCGTAGCTGGGCAGGCGCAGCACGGTCTTGTCGCGCGGCGGCTGCTTGCCCTTGCCGCGCAGCGACGGGTTGGGCACGAACTGGATGGTCTGAACGGCGGCGACCGAGGCGCCGTCCGGCTTCGCGGCGGCATCACCCTCTTCCTTGGAGCAGGTCTGGCCCTGGGCCTCGGCCTGCTCGCTGGTGGTCATGTAGGGGTTGATGTGGGGCTCGACCACACCGGGCTCGTCCACCACGGAGGAGTCCAGCTCGAACCAGCCCGCTTCAGACTCGCGGCGGAAGAAGGCCGTGCCGCGCACATCGGTAATGCTTTCCACGGGCTCGCGCGCGGCCAGGCGGTGGGCCACCTCGACCAGGGCGCGTTCGGCGTTGCCGTACAGCAGGATGTCGCACTTGCTGTCCACCACGATGGAGCGGCGCACCTTGTCGCTCCAGTAGTCGTAGTGGGCGATGCGGCGCAGGCTGCCCTCGATGCCGCCGAGCACGATGGGCACGTCCTTGTATGCCTCACGGCAGCGCTGGCTGTAGACAATGGCCGCGCGGTCGGGGCGCTTGCCGCCCACGTCGCCCGGCGTGTAGGCATCGTCGGAGCGGATCTTGCGATCGGCCGTGTAACGGTTGATCATCGAATCCATGTTGCCTGCCGTCACGCCCCAGAACAGGTTGGGACGGCCCAGGGCCTTGAAGGCCTCGGCGCTCTGCCAGTCGGGCTGGGCGATGATGCCCACGCGAAAGCCCTGCGCCTCCAGCACCCGGCCGATCACCGACATGCCGAAGCTGGGGTGATCCACATAGGCATCGCCCGTCACCAGGATCACGTCGCAGCTGTCCCAGCCAAGCTGGTCCATCTCGGCCCGGCTCATCGGCAGGAACGGGGCCGTGCCGAAGCGCTTGGCCCAGTACGGTCGGTAGCTGGTCAGCGGCTTGGCAGCGCGATGGAAAAAGGAAACGTCAACGGGGGCGTTCATGATGGGCGGTTCGGCTTCTGGGAGCCTGTGCGGAAGGAACCGGCCAGTGTACGTTTCGGCACTCAACCCTGCTGGCTAAGGGTCTTGCTCCAGCCCCCTGATACGGCCTTCCTGCTGCTGCCAGCCCGACCTCTTTGCGGCCTCCTGCGCCAGATAGGCCTTGGGCGTATGCCCGGACCAGCGGCGGAAGGCCCGCGCAAACACCTTGGGAGAGTCGTAGCCCGCGTTCTCTGCGATGCGGGCCGATGACAGCCCGCCGGCCTCCATCTGCTGGGCGGCCAGCGCCATGCGGTGCGCCGTCAGGTAGCCGATGGGCGTGGCGCCCACCAGCTGCTTGAAACGCATGCTGAAGCGGGTGCGCGACATGCCGGCCTCGGCCGCCAGCGTCTCCACGCTCCAGCTGCGCTGCGGCTCCCGGTGCATGCAGACGATGGCGCGGGCAATGCAGGCATCGCCCAGGCCCCGCAGCCAGCCTTCACCCACGGCGGCCTCGCGCGCCAGGTGCTCGCGCAGGATGTTGACCAGCAAAAGCTCGCCCATGCGCGCGGCCGACAGGCGCCAGCCCGGGCGCCGCGCCAGCGTCTCCAGCGTGAGCGACTGCATGGTGGCGGCCAGGCAATCGGCCAGCGGCAGATCGCTTGCGCGGATGTGGATCAGCGGCGGCAGGATGCGGAACACCGAATGCCGGCAATAGGCTGAAAACCACAGCAGGGCCGAAAACATGTCGGTCGCCTCGCCCCCGCCGCCATGGCTGAAGACCAGCGGATTCTCGTCCTGCGGGCCTTCGGCATGGCGGGAGATCAGCCGCGAGAACAGCTCGCAGGCCATGCCCAGGTCCGAGGCCACCACATGTGCCGCCCCCATGGGCAGCATGACCAGGTCGCCCGGCTCGACCCGCAGCGGCTGCATGCCCTCCACCTGTATCCAGTAAGGCGCGCCGCGCGCCATGCGGATCATGGCGCCCGTGACGCCCGTGGACTTCAGGCTCCACGGCGCGGTCAGCGCAAAACGCGCCGTCACGGCGCGCTCTGACCGGCAAATATCGAGAACTTCGCTCAGCACATCCATGGGGTCGTGGCATCCTTGATTCCGGGCCGATGTTAGCCAGCGCCGGCCACGCGACCACCCGGCAGGGCTAGCTGTTTACCCTAGGCTGAAGATCCTGCTGCGCCGCCTGCACCAGCTCGGAGAACTGCCGGGCGCTGCCCAGCCGCTCGGCCGCCAGCAGCGCCAGCTTTACCAGAAACAGCTCGGACTGCTGCGGGCCTGCCGCGTCAATGGCCGTGGCCAGTTGGTCGTAGACGGCCTCCAGACCGGCGATATCCAGGGTGCCGGGCAATTCAAGCGTGTCGGGCGATGTGTGTGCTGGACTCATGCCTGGGCTCCTTGCGTGCAGGTGGCGTTGTCGAGTGCGGATTGCAGGCGCCGCGCATCCAGCGCCAGCCAGCGTGCGCAGACATGCTGGTCAGGCCGCAGCAGGTAGGCAGCGCCAGAAGGTGGATCGGCGGGCACGCCATGGCGTTCGCGGCAGCGGCCCTGACTATCGGAAAGGGTCAGGTCAGCGCCCTGAACTGGCTGCGGCTGCGCCTGGCTGGAGATGGCCACGATGCGCAGGCCCACGCCGCGGCCGCGCACCACGCGGGCAACTTCGCTCAACGCGGGCGGCACAGCCGAGCCATCGGTGAAATACAGCAGGTCGAAGCCGCCGCCCAGGTGGTCCAGCAGATAGTCGTCCGGCGCCAGGCACACGTTCTGCGGCGGCGCGCCATGGGCGGGGCCGCCCTTGAACAAATGGTTGTCGTCGTCCCTGCTGTTGAGGGGCGAGCGGGCGTACTCGTGGGGGCGAGATGTACGCCAGTGGTACAGCGGGCGCACGAAGGCCTGGGTGAGCGACAGCGACAGCACGGCATCGCGCAGCAGCCGGAAGCCGCGCGAAGGCGGCGCCATGAAGCGCGTGCTCTTGCCGGCCTCTTCGACAATCTCGCGCGCCGCGCCCACGCGCTCGCTGCTGTAGCTGTCCAGCAAACGGGCCGGCGCCACGCCGCGCGCCACCAGGGCCAGGCGCCAGGCCAGGGCCTGGGCGTCCTGGAAACCGGTGTTGGCGCCGCGCACCCCGAAGATGGGCAGCAGGTGGGCCGCATCGCCCGTGAAGACCACGCGGCCATGCACGTAGTCCGGCAAGGTCAGCGCGCGCGCCGAGTAGACCGAGCTCCAGTCCATCTCCCAGGGCGTGCCGCCAAAGCCGATCATCTCCAGTTGCGCGTCGATGCGCGCCTTGAGCGATTCGGGCTGCAGTGCCTGCTGCGGATCTTCGCCCGCAGGCAACTGGTAGTCCACGCGCCAGATGCCGTGCGGCTCGCGGTGCATGAGGATGGTGTTGCCGGGGTTCCACACCGGATCGAAGAAGGCCAGGCGCTCGGTGGGCAGCGGCAGGTCGATGCGGATGTCGGCAATCACGAAGCGGCCTTCGTATGACGCCCCTTCCATGACCAGGCCCATGGCCGTGCGTAAGCCCGAGCGTGCGCCATCGGCTGCGACCAGCCAGTCGGCTTCCAGCGCATACGGCCCCTCAGGCGTGTCCACCTGCAGCCGCGCTTTTGCAGCGGCGCCTTCGCCAGCCTGCTCCACCCGCTCCACGCGGTTGCCCCAGCGCAACTCGATCAGCGGATGGGCCAGCACGGCATCGACCAGGTACTCCTCCAGGTACTGCTGCTGCAGGTTGGTCATGGGGAAGAAGCGGTCGTCCTCGCTGTGCGGTGCTTCCATGCGAAACACGCGCTGGCCCCGGTAGAAGGAGTTGCCAAAGCGCCATGGCAGCCCGCTGTCGCTGACCCGCCCGGCCACGCCCACCTGCTGGAGGATCTCCATGGAGCGGCGCGTGAAGACGATGGCGCGGCTGCCTTCGGATACCTGCAGCTCGGACTCCAGCAGCACGCATCGCTGCCCGTGGCGCGCCAGCTCCAGTGCCGTGGTCAGGCCTACCGGCCCCGTTCCGACAATGACGACGGGGTGCCGCTGCACCCCCGGGTGCTCCGATGGCAGCCAGGGCCGATGCACCTGGTAGCGGTAGTAGATGGACTGCCTGGGCTGGGCATGGGGCTGGTGCATGGGGGTCTCCGTCGTGCGTCTTGTTCAGGGCGCAGTGTAGGCAGCACCGGCCCTGACGATGTCCCCAGATGGGGACAGACTGCGGCGCCCGCCTCCGGGGCTCAGGACAGCGCCTCGGGCGCCATCAACAAGGCAAACAGCTCACGCTGCCCCTGCACGCCCAGTTTGGCGCAGACCCGCTTGAGATAGGTTCGCGCGCTGGACACGGTGATGCCCAGGCGCTGCGCCAGCCGCTCGGCATCAAGCCCCTCGATCACGCAGCGCACCACGTCCAGATCGCGCTGCGTGAGATGGGCAAAGCGCCCTGCCAGGCGCGCCAGCACCAGCCCCGCCAGATCGTCCTGCAGCGCCTGGCCCGCATAGTGCAGGCGCATGGCCTGCATGACCAGGGGCACAAAGGCTTCGATGCGTGCGATGGACTGCGCATCAAGGCAGCCGTGCTCCTCGCCCCGGTACAGGTTCACGGCCAGCCACCGTGCGCCAGGCTGCAGGGTCAGCAGCGAGAGCCGCTCCACCAGGCGCGGCAACTCATAGCAGACATGGCGGTACTCGGGATGGCTGACATCGCAGGGGCGCTGGCGGTGCAGCCAGACGCGCGCGGGAGCCTGGGGGTGGCGCTGCTGCCGCGCCAGTTCGGCCTGCATCACGCGCTGTGCGCCGTCGAGCGGATAGAAGCGCTCGCTGTAGTCCTGCGAAATCATGGGCAGCGCCCCCGTGCGCGCCCTGTCGCCAAAACCCACGATGCGCGGCCGCGATCGGCCCTGGAACGAGAAGATGGTGCACTGCGCCAGCGGCACGTGCCGGCCCAGCAAATGCAGCAACTGCCCGGCCACCTCATCGCTGCTGGCGCTGGAGCGGCCCACCTGCTCCAGCAGGGCCGTCACATCGCCCAGGGGCACGGGCAGGCTGGCGTCGCTGGCGGAGGCAGGCACCAGCAGCCAATGGCTGCGGGCTGTGTCAGTGCTCATGGTTCCTGCAGGAATGCAAAAAGGCCGGCGCTTCGCGCAGCCGGCCTGGGTGGGTGGGTGGGTACGTGGAAATTGGAAATGATAAATCCAGCGCAGCGAGGCAAAAGCCTGCTGCGCCTGGTTCGCGGTCTGTTCGCTTGAGGGTCACCGCCTGTCGGCGGGCCGCTGCACGGTCCAGCCAGACCTGACAGTACTGATGCCGCTGCAGGCCCTTGGCCAGGCGGCACCTGCCATCACCATTCGCCGACGTTGCGGATGCGCTGGTCCAGATCCAGAGGAATGCCGCCGCCAGCGGCTTCATGGTCCTGACCAGCTTGCTCCAGCGCCATGGGCGGGGGACTGAAATGATCGCGGCCAAAGGTGTGTTCGGTGAGAACGGGATCGCGGGAAGGTGGGGTGTTCATGGTTGCGCCTCCTTGACAGAAAGCTTACTGCGAATCTTTCACGATTTCTGTAGGACAAACCTGGATGCAACCCTCTGAAGCTGAAATGACACAAGGTACGCATGCTCACAAATGTGTAGCGCTTCGTAATAAAGGCGTAATGAATCCATGTGCCAAACACCGGGCCAGGGACGATCGGGTAAGCTTGCCGCCCTCCATGCCACAGACACTCCGCGCGCCCGCGCACAGCGAACTCATCATCAAGAAAAGCCGCTTCATCGGTTGCGTGCAGCCGATGGCCGACCGCGCCAGCGCCCAGGCGGTGGTCGATGCGCTATGGCGCGAGCACCCCGGCGCCGCCCATGTCTGCTGGGCGCTGCTGGCAGGCGGCCAGTCGGCAGCCGTCGATGACGGCGAGCCCAGCGGCACGGCAGGCCGCCCCATGCTGGACGTGCTGCGCCACCAGGACCTGGAAGGCGTGCTGGCCACCGTGGTGCGCTACTTCGGCGGCGTCAAGCTGGGCGCAGGTGGCCTGGTGCGCGCCTACACCGATGCCGTGGCCCAGGCCCTGCTGACCGCCGAGAAAGTGACACTGCAGCGCATGCAATCGCTGCGCTGCGCCGTGCCTTATGCGCTGGAAGGCCTGGTGCGCCGCGAGATCGATGCGGCAGGCGCCGAGCTGCTCCAGGTCGAGCACGGCTCCCTGGTGCAGTTCGATCTGCGCCTGCCGCAGTCGCAGGCTGAAGGCTTTGTGAGCCGCCTCAATGAGAGCGGTCAAGGACGCGTGGGCTGGATGGAAATCCACCCCGGCGAATGAGATGCGCCGGGCTCAAGCAGTTCAACCGGCCACCAGAAACCGCTGCGCCAGCAGCACCCAATAGGCGGCTCCCACGGCGATGTTGTCATCGTTGAAGTCATAGCCCGGGTTGTGCACCATGCAGGCGCCTTGCTCGCTTCCCTCACCATTGCCAATCAGCAGATAGCTGCCTGGCACGCGCTGCAGCATGAAGGCAAAGTCTTCGCTGCCCGGCAAGGGCGGCGCCTGCAGCGTGACATGTTCCGGGCCCAGCAGCTCCAGCGCGATCTGGCGCGCGAAGTCCGTCTCCTTGGGCGTGTTGACCAGCACGGCATAGCCAGGTCGCCACTCGAGTTGCGCCTGCACGCCGAAGCTCTCGGCCTGCGCACTCACCAGGTCGCGAATGCGCTGCTCCAGCAGCCTGCGCACATCGGCATCCAGCGCACGCACGCTCAACTCCAGCGCAGCGCTGTGGGCAATCACGTTGTTGGCCTTGCCTGCGTGGATGGCTCCCACGGTCACCACCGCCATTTGCAGCGGATCGATGTTGCGCGAGACGATGGTCTGCAGGGCCATGACGATGCTGGCAGCCGCCACGATGGGATCGGCCGCGCGGTGCGGCATCGCTCCATGCCCGCCCACCCCGGTGAGGGTGAGCGTGGCGTAGTCGGAGGACGCCATGGCTGCGCCCTCACGCAGCGCCAGCCGCCCCTGGGGCAAGCCCGGCATGTTGTGCATGGCGAAGATGGCGTCGCAGGGATGTCGCTCGAAGAGGCCGTCCTCCATCATGCGCAAGGCCCCGCCGCCGCCCTCCTCCGCAGGCTGAAAGATCAGCGTGAGCGTTCCGTCGAAGCCGCCGTGCTCGGCCAGATGCCGGGCCGCTGCCAGCAGCATGGCGGTATGACCGTCATGGCCGCAAGCATGCATGACACCGTCATGCGTGCTGGCGTGGGCGAAGGCATTGGCCTCGGTGATGGGCAGCGCGTCCATGTCGGCACGCAGGCCCAGGCGCCGGCTGCCGCTGCCGCGCACCAGCCGCCCCACCACGCCGGTGCCTCCCAGGCCGCGCTCCACCTCGTATCCCCATTGCTCCAGTTGCCGCGCGACCAGGGCGCTGGTGCGGTGCTCCTCGAAGCCGAGCTCGGGATGCCTGTGGATGTCGCGGCGCACCTCGACGAAGGCTGCGGCCGAGCCGCGCAAAGTGTCCAGAAGGGTGTTCATGTGCGGCATCTCACTGGGGTTGCAGGCGGATGGAGCGGGCAATGCTGCGGTAGCGGGCGGTCTCGGCCTCATAGAACTGCGCGGCTTCGGCCAGCGACATGGGAGCCGCGGCCAGCTGCGTCTGCAGGGCCAGTTGTTCGCGCACAGCCGGGTCCTTGAGCATGGCGCCTATCGCCTGGTGCAGCCTTTGCACCACCTCCTGCGGCGTGTCCTTGCGCACCAGGAAACTGGTCCAGGTCTTGTAGGCGAAGTTTTTCAGCTCCCGGCCCTCACGCACCGTGGGCACATTCTTGAGCAACTCCGATCGCTGCTCCCCCAGCTGGCCCAGGATCTTGAGCCGGCCCTGCTCGGCCAGTGCGCCCATGGCAGCGCTGTATACGAGCACAGCGAAATCGACCTGTCCGCTGCCTATGTCCTGCAGCAGCGGCGCATTGCCCTTGTAGGGCGCATGCATGAGTTGTATGCCGGCGTCCTGCTGCACCTTCTCCAGAATCAGGTGGTAGAGCGAGCCAATCCCGACGCTGCCGTACGACAGCGGCCGGCTGGCGCTTTTGCGGGCCAGTGCGATCAGCTCATCCACGTTGCCGGCCTCCAGGTCCTTGCGGGCGACAAACACCATCACGGCCTCGGCCACGGGATGGACCAGCCGGAAATCCTCCGCCTTGAGCCGCACGGCCGCGTTCGCCAGCGGCGACAGGATCACCTCGTTGGGCGAGCCCTGGAAGACAAAGTGCCCGTCAGGCGGAGCGGCCAGCACTTTCTGCGCGGCCATGGCACCGCTCACGCCGCCCAGGTTCTCCACGATGACCTGCTGACCCAGCGCCTTGGACAGCGGCACGCTGAAGATGCGGGCAATGGCGTCCGAAGGGCCGCCGGCCGGATAGGGAACCATCAGGCTTACGGGCCTGGAGGACGGGCTCTGCGCACAGGCCAGGCCCGCGCTCAGCAGCAGGCCGGCGCCCGTCAGCCAAACGCGCTGGAACAAAAATCTCATCATGTCTCCTTGGTGGATGGCTCCGGCTCGGTCGGCCGGATACGCGGCATCCTAGGAGCCGGGTCATCGAACGTCCAATGCATTGTTGGCTGCATTAGCATGAGTTTCATGCAGACTTCAGGGCGCGAAAAATCATGACGCTGGTGCAGCTCAGGCATCTCATATCGGTGGCGCAGACCGGCTCGTTCAGCCGCTCGGCCGAGGCCATGCATCTGACACAGCCCGCCCTCAGCCGCAGCGTGCGCGCGCTGGAGCAGGAGTTGGGCATACCCTTGTTCGACCGCATCGGCCGCCACAGCGAACTCACAGCCTTCGGCCGCGAGATGCTGGGACGGGCGCGCGCCCTGGTGGCTGAAGCCGACGAGCTGCGTGACAGGGGGCGCCAATTGCGCGAGGGTGCGGCCGGCACCGTGCGTGTGGGCCTGGGATCGGGCCCCGGCGCAATATTGATGACGCCGTTCCTGCAGCACATGACCGTGCACCATCCCGGCGTGCGAACCGAGGTGGCGCGCGGCAGCACCGATCTGCTGGTGCACTCGCTACGCGAGCGCCTGCTCGACGCCCTGGTCGTGGACCTGCGCGCGCTGCGGCCCGCACCCGACCTTGCGCTGGACGTCGTGCACGAAATGCGCGCCGCCTTCATGTGCCGCACCGACCATCCACTCGCCCGCCTGCAGCGGGATCTGCGCTTCGAGGATGTGCAGCGCTACCCCGTCGCCTCCACCCCGTTGAGCGACCAGGTGGCCTGGCTGCTGGTGGAAACCTACGGCGCCACGGCCCACCCGGCGCGGTTCGTCACACTGCAGTGCGAGGAGTTGCCCAGCCTCGTGGACGTTGCGCGCAACAGCGACACCGTGCTGCTGGCCGTGCGCGCCGTCGCCCCGGACCTGGCCGAACTGCCCATGGACCCGCCCATGCGCAGCACCGCCCGCTTCGGGTTGGTGACGCTGCGTCAGCGCAGCGAGGCGCCGACGCTGGCGATCCTGCGAGGGCTGATGGGAAAGTTGATGGCCGACGATGCCCCTGCGCCGGAACATGCGCCCAGCCATGGCGGAAGGCTGGGCCGCATGGCATTGCCAGACTGATTTGATGCTGGTGATCACCCATCGACTACCCTCAATGCAAAATCGCAAGCCGGGACAACAAGCCATGTCAAATTAAATAGTTTGCACAGCCTGTTTTCAAGGCGTGATTAATGAAATTTCCCAAAATTATTTCCCTGGCAATGAGCAGCCGTCAGCTCTCTATTCCCCATAAGAATACTGCTACAAATATGATAAAAGCCATATACAGCTGAACCACCATTCGCATACGGGCTGCTATTTATCAAATTTACTGGACCATCTTCCAAAAAATAAATATTCTTCGCATGCAGCGCGGAGGAGGACATTAAAACAATAAATACCACCATAGTGGACAATGATTTTTCATATCGAACTCTCATTCCAGCCCCTTTCTCTCATCGTTTTCGAATTGATACTAACGATCAGGGAATGCACAGGTTCTGCAAAAATGCATGCGTTGCCTGTGGTTGCCTGGAGCGAAAGCTCATCGGCCAGCTCGCTGTGGCAAGCCACCATTGTGATATCGCCCCTATTCCCCACAGGTGCATTCATATCGCAAGTATGTTCATACTCCTTTCGCTATCATTAGAAGTGGTAGCAATTCTATATCCAAAGCCATCATGCGATGAATCAGCTCCTTCGAGTTCGACGAATCGCCCGTTCCCCTGCCCATGATCGGAGACATCATGGAAGTCGATCCGCCAAAAGCCTGTGCCGCATTGGAGGAGGAAAAATTCTCGAATGAAATGCCGTTCGCTTGCACTGCAGGGACCCAGAGCCCGCACACAACGATTGCCAGTGTGTTTGCAAGTCTTGGATATCGCATCTTCATGGTATTTCCTTTATGCACGGTGTGAGATGAGGCTGCGCCTTCATGGCGTGCACAGGTTCTGCACGAAGGCATGCGAGGCCAATTGCGCGACTTCGCTCCTTACTGTCATGTAGCAGCCATCCTGGCTCAGTGCCGAGGCCGCACTGTTCTCGCCGCCTGCGAGGGTTCCCTGGTCCACGGTGCCGCCCAAGGGGGTCCAGGTGATGGCGTGCGAACTTCCGTCGGCCAGTTCGCTGTGGCCTGCCACCGTTCCGTTGTCACCGATATCCACCACACGTGCATTCATGCCCCCAGGCAGCGGAGGAATATCGCGGATGACACCGGTCTGGCTGTTCCAGTAATAGGGCATGCTGCGCCCGTCTGCCAACTGGTAGTGCCCAATCACCTCGCCGAGGATGTTGAGATCGACGCCGCTGTTTCGCGCGGGCGGGGACGATATGGACAGCACCTGCGGACTGGAGGACGAGTTGAGCCAGACGACGGTGCGTCCACCTTGGGCACCAAAATCGCAGTAGCCCATGATGCGGGTATTGACGACGGTCTTTGCGCGGCAGAAGACGGCATTGAGAGGCAGGTTCAGGGCCGTGGCCATATAGCCGCCCAGGACTGCGGCAGACCAATAGACAGGACGCGGATGCCCGCTGTTGTCGGGACAGTTGCCCACGATGCCCGGCATGTTGCCGCCCACCACGAAATTGTCCACATCGGACGGAATGCAGTTGGTGCTGTTCAGGCCCAGCAGGCCCGCCGGCAGCGCGCGTGCCGTGGTTTCATTGTTGCGCCACATGACAGGGCGGGCCGTGTTGCTGCCGCTCAGGCTGACACCTGCCACATAGCCGCCCTGGTTGAATGCCGTGGGCATGCTGCGCACATCGAGCGTCAGCGGCTGCAGTGTCTGCACCGTGGCGGGCGTGGCCGCATTCCAGAACACCCCCACGGACACCGAATTGCCGTCCAGGCAGCTGCCCACCACCTGGCCGCTGTTGGTGATGGCCGCCGCGTTGCAGTTGCGCCCCGGCGACAGGCGTGCAAGGTCTGCCGCACTGCCCGGCGCGAGCGACACGAAGCCTGCGGACGAGCCGTCGCTCTCTGCACAGGCGCCCACGACATGGCCGCTGTTGTTGATGTCCAGGCCCACGCATTGCGGGCCTGCCGACGTGCCCACGTCCTGCATGGGCAGGGCCTGCGCGGCCGGCAGTGCCAGCAACGCAAGGCACGCAACGGAAAAATTCAAATGCTTTGGCTGAAGGCGCATGAAGGGTTCTCCTGAAAAAGCAAAGAAGTCGTTCATGGAAATCGGGTGCCGACCAGGAAATCCGCATGGGGCTTGGCATATGCGCGCCGGTGCAGACGCTATTTCCGTGATCCGCATCCCGGCCCCACGATAGGTATCGCGGTATGAAGCCGTCCATCCGAGCAGCAATCAAAACAACAAAAACAATCAACAAAATCAAAAACTTGCACAAGAGTCCCCCATCAATAATTGTCTCATCGGCATCCGGGATTCAGGCCATGCCACAGCGCAGCGCCATATGAATGGGAGCTTTCCATGGCAATCAAACACTGCCTGACGTCCGACAGCGCATGGCCGAATGGCGCAATTCGCCGCCGCTGGAGTCCCGCAGAACTGCTTGCACTCGAACGCTGGGCCGGCGTCCTGCCCGTGCAGGTGATCTGCCGCCGGCTGGATCGAAGCGAACGCTCCGTTCGCTGCCAGATGCACAGGCGCGGCCTGAGCACCCGGGTCCGCGAAGGCGTCGGGCTGCGGCAGGTCTGCGAGGATCTGCAGCTGTCCGCACGGTCGGTGAAGGCCTTCATCCTCGATGGCCGCCTGCGCCTGCACAGCGCACAGGTGCACGGCGGGGTGGTGGCGCAGCTTGATTGGTCCCTGCGCCGCTGGCTGCAGACGGCGCAAAGCCGCTTGTGCCGTGTCAGCCATTTGAGGGTTACCGAGACATCCCTCAGGCGCTTTGCGCGGGAAGCGGATTTCGGCGCATCAGGCAGCCGCACGGACGCGGCATGGCAACACTGGGCATCCGGCTAGCCCCTGCGCGGCACGGGCCGGGCCCTGAATGTCCAGCTGCGGTTTCGGCCCTTCGCCTACGACTGCCGCGAGCGCCAGCATGCAGACTGGCACGCATGTCCCATGGCAGGCGAGGCAGTCATCTCGACCAACTGTCGGCACTTCAGTCGGCACTTCCGTCGGCACACCTTTCGGCACATCCACCGGCAGCGGAGACCTCCACGGGACCTGGTGCCACAGTCAAAGGAATCAGACAGCATGAAAAACCCACCCACCACCGCCCTCGACGTGATCATCGTCGGTGCCGGCTCGGCCGGACTGTCGGCGCTGCGCGAGGTGCGCAAGCACACGGAGCATTTCGCCATCGTCAACGACGGGCCCTGGGGAACGACCTGTGCGCGGGTGGGATGCATGCCGTCCAAGTTGCTGATCGAAGCGGCCAACGCCTTCCATGCACGCCATCACTTCGATGCCTTCGGCATACGCGGCGCGAGCGGGCTGCAGCTGGATCTGCCCGCCGTTTTGCGCCGCGTGCGCAAGCTGCGCGACGAGTTCGTGGCAAGCACGATCAAGGCCACGGAGGGCCTGGGCTGGCGGGCCATCGACGGGCGTGCCAGGCTGCTGGCAGCCAATCGGATCGAGGTCAACGGCAAGGTGCTGGCTGCGCGCAAGCTTATCCTCGCTCCGGGCTCCAGCCCCGTGGTGCCGGAGGAATGGAAGCGCTTTGGCAAGCGCATCCTGACCACCGACACCTTGTTCGAACGCAAGACGTTGGGCCCGCGCGTGGCCGTCGTCGGCCTGGGTCCGCTGGGCGTGGAGATTGCACAGGCGCTGGCGCGGCTGGGACTGGAGGTCACCGCACTGGGACGCGGCCCGAAGCTGGCGGGCCTGTCCGACCCGAATGTCACCGACGCATTGCGGCATCTGCTTGAGAAAGAGATGGTGGTGATCACCGACCATGAAGTGCAGTTGAGCAAGGGCCCGGACAGCAGCATCGTCGTCCGTGCAGGCGACACCCGCATCGTCGTGGACCATGTGGTGGCCGCCATGGGCCGGCGCCCGCAGCTGGAGGGCCTGGGGCTGGAGACGCTGGGGCTTGAGCTGGACGAGCATGGGCAGCCGCCCGTGAGCCGCGAGACACTGCAGGTCGGCGAGCTGCCGCTGTTCCTCGCGGGCGATGCCAATGGCGACCGCCCCTTGTTGCATGAGGCCGTGGACGAAGGCCATATCGCAGGCACCAACGCCATGGCAGAGAACGTGGCCTGCTTCGAGCGGCGCACGCCGCTGTCCATTGTCTTCAGCTCGCCCCAGGCAGCCGTCGTGGGCCAGCCCATGAAGGCGCTGCTGGGTCAGGACTTTGTGGTGGGCCGTGTGGACTTTGCGCACCAGGGACGCGCCCGTGCTGCGCAGCGCAACGCGGGCCTGCTTCATGTCTATGCGGACCCGGCCAGCGGCCTGCTGCTGGGCGCGGAAATGTGCGCACCGGGCGGCGAGCATCTGGCCCATCTGCTGGCCCTGGCCGTGCAGCAGCAACTGACCGTGCACGAGTTGCTGCGTACGCCCTTCTACCACCCCGTGCTTGAAGAGGGCCTGCGCACCGCCCTGCGCGACGCGGTACGCCAGTTGCGCGAGCCGCCGCCGTCCGACCTGGGCAACTGCGATTCTTTGCCCATGGACGATTGATCGCGCGCGGCCCAGGGCCGCACGCGGATCAAGCCTGGGGCGCGCTCTGCGGTGCGCTTGCTTCCGACAGCGTCCAGCCGCCATTGCCATCGACCGCCAGCGCGTGGGTATGGAAACCCGCCAGCGTGCTGCGGTGGCCCACGCTCACCAGCATGGTCGAGCGCATCTGCTCGCGCAGCAGGGTGTACAGCGCATGCTCCAGGCCCTCGTCCATGGCCGAGGTGGATTCATCGAGAAAGACGATGGCGGGCCGGTTGAACAGCACGCGGGCAAAGGCCAGGCGCTGCTGCTCGCCAATCGACAGGATGCGGGACCAATCCTGGTTCACATCCAGCTTGTCGGCCAGATGGGCCAGGCTGACCTGGCGCAGCGCCTGCTGCAGCCGCTCGTCGTCCTGCGGCGATGCATCGGCGGGATAGGCAATGGCCGTGCGCAGGTCACCCAGCGGCAGATACGGACGCTGGGACAGGAACAGCGCCTGGTGGCCGCCCGGGCGGCCCACCGTGCCTTCGGCGTGCGGCCACAGGCCGGCAATGGACCGCAGCAAGGTGGTCTTGCCGCTGCCCGAAGGCCCCTTGATCAGCAGCGCCTGGCCGGGAATGAGCTTCAGCTGCAGGTCGCTGAGCAGGTGGTGGCCATCAGGGCGGCTGACCTGCAGGTCCTCGATGTCCAGGGCGCCGGGTTGTTCTCTGTGGACGACCTGGGGCAGTTCGCGGGTCTGGGCATTGGCATCCAGAAAGCCGCACAGGCGGTCCAGCGCAGCGCGGTACTGGGCGAAGGTGTCGTAGGAGGTCCGGAAGAAGGACAGCGCATCCTGCACCTGCCCAAAGGCCTGCGAGGTCTGCATCACATCACCGAGCTTGATGGCCCCGCTGAAAAAGCGCGGCGCCTGCAGCAGAAAGGGAAAGACAACGGCCACCTGGTTGACGGTGAGGTTGAATCCGTCGAATTTCAGGCTGCGGTAGACCAGGGCCCAGACATTGGCGATCAGTGCCGAGAAGCGCGTCAAAAGCGTGTTGCGCTCGATGGCCGCGCCCTGGTAGAAGGCGATGTTCTCCGCGTATTCGCGCACGCGCACCAGGGCGTAGCGGAAGTTGGCGGTCAGCCTCTCGTTCAGGAAGTTCAGGCGGATCAGCGGCTGGCCCAGGCGAAAGGCGATCAGCGTGGCGATGATCACGTAGACGTAGACCGCAAAGACCATGGCCCGCGGAACCTCCACGCCCGCCACGGCAATGGGCGCGGACAGCCCCCAGAGAATGCCCGTGAACGCCACCAGCGAGACCACGGCGCTGACGGCACCCAGCGCCAGGGTCAGCGAGTTCGAGACAAAGGTGTTCACATCCAGCTCGATGCGCTGGTCGGGGTTGTCCACCGGCTCGTCCAGGAAGTGGCTGCGGTAGTAGGCGTCGCCGCGCATCCAGTCGGTGGTCACGCGCTCATTGAGCCAGACCCGCCAGCGGATGCGGAATGCCTGGTTCACGTAGTAGTTGAACAGCTCGCGCATCACATGGATGGTGGCCAGCACCGCGAAGATGCCCAGGAATCGCCAAAAGCCCTTCTGGTCCAGTTCCTGCAGCGCGCTGTAGAAGCCGTTGTACCAAAAGGAGAACAGCACGTTCATGCGCACCGAGATCAGCGAGAGCACCAGCAGCAGCGCGAACACCAGTGTCGGCCACCAGCCGTTGCGGGGATGCAGGAAGGGTCCGGCCAGTTGCCAGAACTGCCGCCCCCAGCGCGTGAAGCGAACCAACAGCACCGCAACTGCCGCAAACGCCACGACGGTGATCGCCGAGGCTACGGCCAGCCAGGCCAGGCTGTCCTGCAGCGCCTTGCTCCAATCCATGTCCATATTCTCAATGCCCCTGGTTTGTCTGGGAGCAAATCTACTCCTGTTCCAGCCTGCGGAAAGGCTCGGAACAACATATATGCATATGTAGGACACGGCCTGATCATCGTGGCACGCCAGACACCCTGATGGCTGGCCGGCCCGGTTTCCCCGATGATGCCTCCATGGCCTGGCGCGCTTGCGCCACCCTTTCCGCACTACAGGATCGCCGCATGAATGCAACCCCCGGTTCCGGACAAGGACAGTGCAGCCCGCAGCCCGTGCCAGCCCGCCGCACGGCCCTGCCCGCGCTGACGCTGGGGGCCCTGGGCGTCGTCTATGGAGACATAGGCACCAGCCCGCTGTACACGCTGCAGGCTGTCTTCGGCCCCGACACCGGCCTGTCCGTGGCGCCGGAGCATGTCGTCGGCGCCATCTCGACCATCTTCTGGGCGCTCATGCTGGTGGTGACGCTGAAGTACGTGATCCTGGTACTGCGGGCCGACAACCGGGGAGAAGGCGGCATCCTGGCCCTGGCCTCGCTGGCGGCCCATGGCGGCGACGGTGGCGCCCGGCCTCGGCGCGCCGCACTGCTGCTGATGGGCGTGGCAGGGGCAACGCTGTTTTATGGCGACAGCGTGATCACGCCCGCCATCTCCGTCCTGGGCGCGGTGGAAGGCCTGCAGGTGGTGGCGCCTGCGGTGAGCGAATGGGTGCTGCCGATTGCCGTGTGCGTGCTATCGGCGCTGTTTGCCATCCAGCGCTGGGGCACGGGCACCGTGGGCAAGGCTTTCGGCCCGGTGATGCTGCTGTGGTTCGGCGTGCTGGCCGTCTCGGGACTGGTGCATGTGATCCGGGAACCGGCCATCCTGGCAGCCCTCAACCCGCTCGAAGCCTGGCAGTTCCTGCAGGCCAGGGGCTGGAAGCTGTTCGCGCTGATGGGAGCCATTGTCCTGGCATTGACGGGGGCCGAAGCCCTGTACGCCGATCTCGGACATTTTGGCCGCCGCCCCATACAACTGGCCTGGACAGTGCTGGTGCTGCCGTCGCTGGCCCTGAACTACATGGGTCAGGGCGCATTGCTGATGAGCACGCCGGCGGCGGTGGACAATCCGTTCTTCCGCATGTTCCCGCAGGCCCTGGCGCTGCCCATGGTCGTCCTGGCCACGCTGGCCGCCGTGATCGCCTCGCAGGCGGTGATCTCTGGCGCCTATTCCATGACGCGGCAGGCCATACAGCTGGGCTTTCTGCCGCGCCTGTCCGTGCGCTTCACATCCGCCCAGGATTCCGGCCAGATCTACATGCCTGCGGTCAACAGCCTGCTGCTGGTGGCCGTGGTCCTGGCGGTGCTGAGCTTTCGTTCCTCCAGCGCCCTGGCCGGAGCCTACGGTATTGCCGTGACGCTGACCATGCTGCTGACAACGGTGCTGGCCTGGCATGCGGCGCGCGCGCGCTGGCCCGGGCGCGCCGGCGTGCTCACACTGGCGGCCCTGCCCTTTGCCGTGATTGACCTGCTGCTGGTTGCAGGATGCTCGGTCAAGCTGTTCGATGGCGGCTGGTTCCCGCTGGGCCTGGGCATGCTGCTGTTCATTCTGATGAGCACCTGGTCCTGGGGACGGGCCCGGCTGCTGCAGACCGAGCGCGAACAAGGCATCGCCCTTGGCGATTTCCTGCAGACGGCCGACATTGCCGACATCCACCGCGCCCAGCGGATTGCGCTGTACCTTGTGAACAACCCCACCATGGTGCCCAATGCCCTGCTGCACAACATGAAGCACAACCAGGTGCTGCACAAGCACAACCTGATCGTCCATGTCCGCTTCCACGAGGAGCCCTGGGTTCGCATGGACCAGCGCATCGAAAGCCAGAGCCTGGGCCATGACTTCTGGCGCATCACGGTGCACTACGGATTCATGAACGTGCCTGACGTGCCCAAGGCCCTGGCGCTGCTGGACATTCCGGGCATCGATACGGCATCGCTGCACGCCAGCTGGTTTCTCAGCCACCCGACGCTGGTCGCGGAAAAAGGACATGGCCTGTCCCACTGGAGAAGCCATGTCTTCGTGGGCATGAGCCGCCTGTCGGGCAGCGCCTCCCACTTCTTTCGCTTGCCCGACAACGCGGTCATCGAGCTGGGCAACCGCGTCCAGCTATGAGGCCTGCAGCTTGTCAGCGCACCGTGTAGCCGCGGGCATCCATGCAGGCAGCCAGTCCGCGCTGCTGCACGCCGGCATCAACCTCGGCTCCTGGCTGGGCCATGGCCCATTGCTGGCAGGCCTGCCCCTGCTCGGCCCGCGGGCGATGTGCAAGCATGGCGTTCTCCCACCGCGATGCAACCCGACAACAACGGGCAGGTGCCCATCTGCAGTGGTCATGGCCCCATCGCCGTTGCCGATGGGGCCGCTGCCGACGAGGCCGCTGCGCAGGATTAATATTCCGTGCGTGCCACCCCGAGGCAGGCACGGAGACAGGATCGGCCCGCACGGTTCCACCCCATGACAACAGCGATGCCGTCCCCGGGCCCTGCCCGGGCGGCCCAGACACAAGCCAGAACATGCCCGCATCGCCGCCCCAGGCTTCCCCGCCACACGACACCGCCGATGCGCCTGCCCAGCGCCCCGCCCCCGCCAACCTGCGCGACCTGTTCTGGTCCTTCACCTGGCTGGCCCTGCAGGGCTTTGGCGGCGTGCTGGCCGTGGTGCAGCGCGAGCTGGTCGAGAAAAAGCGCTGGCTGACCAACGACGAGTTCGTGGAGGACTGGGCCGTGGCCCAGATCATGCCCGGGCCCAATGTGGTCAACCTGTCCATCACCATTGGCGAGCGCTACTTCGGCTGGCGTGGCGCCGTGGTGGCCGTGTGCGGGATGCTGTGCTTTCCCATGCTGCTGGTGCTGACGCTGACCGTGATCTATTCGCAGCTGGCCGGCCACCCCGCCATGGCCGGGGCGCTGCGCGGCATGGGCGCCGTCGCGGCCGGCCTGGTGGCGGGCATGGGGCTGAAGCTGACCAGCACGCTGAGCCGACACCCGCTAGGGCGCTGGTGCAGCGCGGCCCTGGCGCTGGCCTCGTTCATTGCCATGGCCGTGCTGCGCGTGCCGCTGGCCTGGGTGCTGCTGGTGGTCGGCGGTGCCGGCTGCGTGCTGACCTGGAGAAAGCTCGCCCCATGAACGCCGCCCATCAGATCGCCCTGAACCTGCAGCCCGCCGACTGGCTGCAGTTGCTGCTGTATTTCCTGACGCTGTCGCTGATGGCCGTGGGCGGCGCCATTGCCACGGCGCCCGACATGCACCGCTTTCTGGTCGATGGCCATGGCTGGCTCAGCGAGGCGCAATTCAGCAGCTCCATCGCCATCGCCCAGGCGGCGCCCGGGCCCAATGTGCTGTTCATCGCCCTGCTGGGCTGGAACCTGGGCCTGAACGCGGGCGGGGGCACCGGGCCGCTGGCATGGACCTTTGGCGCGCTGGGCGTGACCATCTGCATGGTCGGCATCCTGCTGCCCAGCTCCCTGCTGGCCTGGCAGGCGTCGCGCTGGGGCCAGCGCAACAAGAACCGGCGCGGCGTACGCGCCTTCAAGCAGGGCATGGGGCCGCTGGTCATCGGGCTGCTGCTGGCCACGGGCTGGCTGCTGGGCAGCGCCGGCGGCCGCCCGGCCCAGGACTGGCGCCTGTGGCTGCTGACCCTGGTCTGCGCCCTGCTGGTGTGGCGCACGCGCATCCACCTGCTGTGGCTGCTGGGCGCGGGCGCGCTGCTGGGTGCGCTGGGCTGGATCTGAGAGGTCCTGAGGACTACCCTGGTTTTTTCGTCAAAAGGAGCCGTACATGGCGCAAGCCCCTTCCCTTCGTTCCCTGGGCCGCAGCGGCCTGCAGGTCTCGCCGCTGTGCTTTGGCGGCAATGTCTTCGGCTGGACCGTGGACGAGGCCACGTCGTTCTCGCTGCTCGACGCCTGGCTGGATGCCGGCATGAACTTCATCGACACGGCCGACGTGTACTCGCGCTGGGCGCCGGGCCATGCGGGTGGCGAGTCGGAGACCGTGATCGGCAAGTGGCTCAGGCGCAGCGGACGGCGCGCCGACATCGTGCTGGCCACCAAGGTCGGCAAGGACATGGGCGAGGGCCGGGTGGGCCTGCGCCCCGAGTACATCCGCCAGGCCGTGGATGCCTCGCTGCAGCGCCTGCAGACGGACTACATCGACCTGTACCAGTCGCATGACGACGACGCCAGCGTGCCGCTGGCCGATACCCTGGGCGCCTTTGCCGACCTGATTGCCGCAGGCAAGGTGCGGGCCATTGGCGCCTCCAACCACAGCGCGCCGCGCCTGGCCGAGGCCCTGCGCACCAGCGCCGAGCTGGGCCTGCCGCGCTACGAGAGCCTGCAGCCGCTGTACAACCTGTACGACCGCGCCGTGCTGGAGCGCGATCTGGCGCCGCTGTGCGCGGCCGAGCAGGTGGGCATCATCAACTTCTATGCGCTGGCAGCAGGTTTTCTGACGGGCAAGTACCGCAGCAGCGAAGACGCAGCCAAGAGTGCGCGCGGCGGCAAGACCGTGGCCACCTACCTGAACCCGCGCGGCCTGCGCATTGTGCAGGCCCTGGACGCCGTGGCTGCGCGCCTGAACAGCCAGCCCGCGTGCGTGGCGCTGGCCTGGCAGATGCAGCGCCCGTTTGTGACCTCGCCCATCGCAAGCGCGACCTCGCTGGCCCAGTTGCAGCAACTGGTGCAGGCCACGCGCCTGCAGCTGTCGGCTCAGGACGTGGCCGAACTCAACCAGGCCAGTCAGGAAGAAGGCGCAAGGGACTGACCTGCGCAGGCCAGGGCAGCCTGCCCGGCCTGGCCCGGGGCCTCTCAGCCCGCCAGCAGCGCGGGCAGGATCTGGGCCGATGGGCCGCGCAGGCACTGGTGTGCTGCGTCATCCAGCTCGGAAGGCGCCGAGTTGATGACGGCCACGTGCGCGCCTGCCCGGCGCGCGATTCGGGCCAGCCCCGCGGCCGGATACACGGCGCCCGAGGTGCCGACCACCAGCAGCACCTCGCAGCGCTGCACGGCAGCCTCGGCGGCCTGCCATACGCCCATGGGCAGGGACTCGCCGAACCAGACCACGCCCGGGCGCACCAGGTTGCCGCAAACAGGGCACTGCGGAGGCTCGCCAGGGTTCAGCCCTGCCAGGTCGCAGCAGGCGCGGGGCCGCTCGAGCCAGCGGTCGCGCATCAACTCGCCATGCAGGCACAGCACGCCGGGGCTGCCCGCGCGCTGGTGCAGGCCATCCACGTTCTGCGTGACCAGGGTCATGCGGCCCGGGTGCTGCACGGCCCACTGCGCCAGCGCATGGTGGCCTGCATTGGGCTGCACTGCCGCCACGGCCTCGCGCCGGTGCGCATACCACTGCCACACGCGCTGCGGATGGGCGCGAAAGCCCGCTTCACTGGCCATGTCCTGCGGGTTGAACTGTGCCCAGTAGCTGTTCTTGTCATCGCGGAACGTGGGCACGCCGGACTCGGCACTGACGCCTGCGCCCGTGAGCACGGCGATGTGCGCTGCATGCGCGATGCGCTCGCGCAGCTCGTGCAGCTCGCCCTGGCCGGGCAGTTCAGCGGCAGCCGCAGGCAGCGAAGTGGGGGAAGGTTCGTCGGGCATCGGAGGGCGAAGGAAAAAAAGCAGGCCATTGTGCGGCAGCGCCGCCCCAGGGCGCATCAAATGCCTTTTTCCACCATCTCCAGCAGGCGCAGCGCCAGCGCACGCCGCTGCTCGGGTGTGGCACGGCGCAGCGGGCCGTCGATCACCAGCAAGGCCATGCCGTGCACGGCCGACCAGGCCAGGAACTCGGCCTGGGGCCGGCGCTCGGGCGGCAGCACGCCGGCCTCGGCCATGCTGTCCAGCGCGTAGCCCAGCAGCTCGAACGGGTTCAGGCCCATGGCCGCCGCACGCGTGGTGTCGGGCGGCAGGTCCACGTCGTACTCGACGGAGGCAAAGGCCGTGCGGAACCAGCCGGTCTCCGTCTGGGCAAAGCCCAGGTAGCCCCGGCCCACGGCAGCCAGCAAGGCGCGTGAGCGCAGCAGCGCATCGGGCAGGGAACGGGCCTGGACCATTTCGGCCTCGATGGCCGCGGCCAGTGCGCCCAGGGCGGCAGCGCGCACGGCGTCAAACAAGGCCTGGCGATTGGCAAAGTGGCGATAGGCCGCGTTCGGCGCCACGCCCGCCCGGCGCGTGGCCTCGCGCAGCACGATGGCCTGGGGGCCGCCTTCGCGCGCCAGTGCCAAGCCGGCCTCGACCAGGGCCTGGCGCAGATCGCCGTGGTGGTATGACTCACGGCTGACACGTCGCTGCGTCACTGTTTTCTTTCCTTCCTTACCGACAGGGCAGCCGCCTTCCGAAAGAAGGCGGCTGCGCCCCGCCATCGATTTACAGCTTGACACCAAGGCTGACAAGGCTCGATGTGGACAGCGTCCATTTTAGTCCCTAGCATCTGTGGACGGCGTGCAAGCGCCGCGCAGAAATCCATGAAAAGCCGGTTCCAAACGGCACACAACGGTAACAACGGCATCGACCGTCACCAAGGAGACAAGCATGGCTTTGCACGCCGGCCGCATCCAGCCCTGCCTCTGGTTCGACAACCAGGGCGAGCAGGCAGCGCAGTTCTATACGGAGGTGTTTCCCGATTCACGCATCACCGCCATTGCCCGCTATGGCGAAGCCGGCCGTGACATCCACGGCAGGCCGGCCGGCAGCGTGATGACGGTGCAGTTCGAGCTGGACGGCCAGCCCTTTCTGGCGCTCAACGGCGGCCCCATGTTCCGCTTCAACGAGGCGGTCTCGCTGATGGTCAGTTGCCATACCCAGGATGAGATAGACCACTACTGGAGCCGCCTGTCGGACGGCGGCGACCCTGCGGCCCGGCAATGCGGCTGGCTCAAGGACCGCTACGGCCTGTCCTGGCAAATCGTTCCGGCCCAGATGGCCAGCTGGATGGGAGGACCTGACGCAGCCGCCGCCCAGCGCGTGATGCAGGCCCTGCTGGGCATGCAAAAGCTCGACATCGCCGCCCTTGAGCGCGCGCATGACGGCCCGTGAATTCCGCCCCGCCACCCTCGCCTCCTTCGCCTTCGCTCGCCACCATCCACCTCAGGAGCCTTCCATGCAATTCATCCCCTATCTGAACTTCAACGGCAACTGCGCCGAGGCCTTTGCCTTCTACGCCAGGCTGTTTGGCGGCACCATCGTCCACCAGAGCACCTTCGGCGAGACTCCCGGCTTCGAGCAGATGCCCGAGGCCGGCAAGAATCTGATCATGCATGCCCACCTGCAGATCAAGGACCAGGCGTTGATGGCCTCGGACGCCACCGACAACTGCGGTGGCGGCGGCTACCAGCAGGCCCAGGGCATGTGGATCTCGATCGGCGTGGACGACGCCACCGAAGGCGGCCGCATCTTCAACGCGCTGGCCGAAGGCGGCAAGGTGACCATGCCCTTCCAGGCCACGTTCTGGTCGCCGGGCTTTGGCATGGTGACGGACCGCTTCAATACGCCCTGGATGGTCAACGTCAGGGGCGAGGCCTGATACCTGCGCGCCCGCCCCGCACTGCGCGCCCTCACCCCCGACTTCGTTCCACTTTCGCCATCCTTGCCAGGAGCAGACATGAAACCCAATCCCGTCGTCTGGTTCGAGATCCACGTCAACGACCTGGAGCGCGCCAGGCGCTTCTATGAAGCCGTATTCCAGTGCCAGCTGGAGCCCCTGCCCGCGCCCGAAGGACAGGCGTCGGGCAATGAGATGCTGGCGTTTCCCATGGACATGCCGGGCTCGGGCGCGGCCGGCACGCTGGTGAAGATGGAGGGGGTGGCGCCCGGTGGCGGCGGCACCCTGGTCTATTTCGGCTGCGAGGACTGCGCGGTCGAGCAGGGCCGCGTCGTGGCGGCGGGCGGGCAGATCCACAAGCCCAAGTTCTCCATCGGCCCCTACGGCCACTGCGCGCTCGTGGTGGACACCGAAGGCAACTGCATCGGCCTGCATTCCATGCAATGAGGAGCGCCATGACAGCACAAGACATTCCCGACCATGCCAATGACCTGGTGCTCACGCGCCTGCTGGACATTTCCGCCGACAGGCTCTACCGCTGCTGGACCGAACCCGCGCTGATCCAGCAATGGTTTGCGCCCAGCCCCTGGAGCGTGTCCCGCGTGGACAACGATGTGCGGCCCGGCGGCCACAGCCTCATCGTCATGCGCAGCCCCGAGGGGCAGGAGATGCCCGGGCGCGGCGTCTATCTGGAAGTCATTCCCAACCGCCGCCTGGTCTTCACCGACGCATTCACCCAAGGCTGGGTGCCTGCCGACAAGCCCTTCATGACGGGCATCGTCAGCTTTGACCCCGAAGGCAGCCAGACCCGCTATACCGCCCGGGTGCGCCATTGGAGTGCTGCCGACCGCACCCAGCACGAAGCCATGGGTTTTCACACCGGCTGGGGCCAGTGCACGGACCAGCTGGCCGAGCTCGCAGCCCGGCTCTGAAGCCGGATTTCACCAGGAGAGAGCCATGCACTACATCGACGGATTCGTGCTGCCCGTTCCCCGGGCCAACCTGCAGGCCTACCGCGAGGTGGCGCAGGCCGCAGGCAAGGTATGGATGGAGTACGGCGCGCTGCAGTACTGGGAATGCGCGGGCGATGACGTGCCCATGGGCAAGCTGACCTCGTTTCCCCAGGCCGTGCAGCTCAAGGAAGGCGAGATCGTGTTCTTCTCATGGATCATCTATGCGTCGCGCGCGGAGCGCGATCGCATCAATGCCGCCGTCATGAAGGACCCGCGCATTGCCTCCATGGACCCGGCCACCATGCCC